>JBHIBM010000055.1:0-8860 GCA_046759085.1 Candidatus Zixiibacteriota bacterium | reverse complement strand
AGATGTGCTCCGGGTGGAGCTGGTACTCATTGCGGTAGATGGGGGGGTCCAGAGGCAAGCCGGGATTGTTGGGATCTTCTCCGAAGACGAAGAACTCAATGTGACCGCGGGGATAACTTAAGCTCTGGCTCGCCCAATACTCAACGTATACCACCTTAACGGCCTCCTCGAAGTGGTACTTGGCCGCCATGCAGAAGTCCGGATACTCGAAACCCGGAAGGTAGGTCCAGCCGTTGGAGATAGTCCCGTCATCGTACGAATAGCAGGTGTCGACGTGGCCGCTGACATACTTGATGTGCTCGATGCGGTCGTTTTCCGGGTTTTGGTCAGGTGGCCATTCGACGTGAGCATCGATCAAGAACTCGGTACACTTCGCCGGCCACTCAATATGGAACTCGGGGGATATGAGCTTCCGTACCTCGCTGGGGAACATACCGGCGATATGCTCCCGGCCGATCTCTACGCCGTTGACGGTGAAGACTATGTAAGCGCAGTCGACGACCTCATAGCCAGCGTTGTGGATCTTTACCCAGAACTGCCAGTACTCAGAATACTCGGGGCAGTCGTTCCAATCGCTACCTGGCTTCTGCTCCATCCCGATGTTGGTGATGCCGAGATCGAAGTCAAACTGGTCAATACCTTGACTGGGAGTGGACCTCTCAAGCGCCGGCAGCGCCGAAAGGCTAGACTTGGCGTCCATGATGTTCTCATTGACCGCCAGGGCGTTGCCAACCAGGAAGAGAGCAAAGGTGAGGCTTAAAAGAAGGCTAATTCTTTTCATCACGTTCTCCTAAAAAGACTTTTTAGGTTGACTTCTCATTGAAGTTTCCTCAAGTGACAAGGAAGTTGAAGGCCTCAAGAAAGTTCAACCTCCGGTTTTCAGCTCTTTTCGCCTCACTTGAGAAAAGCGAAAAGGCCCTTTTCTGATGAAATTACCTTAGGCTCTCACCTCCTTTCTTCTTTAGAGGTTCGAAAACAGAGGATTATTAAGTAAGTCCAGTTCTGCTCGGTGTCTGCCTTATCTTCGCCCGACGCCTTTCATCTACCTTGACGCCGGATTGCGAAGCTACACTTTGAAGTTAAAATACGAGCTTTTATTCAGTTGTCCCTTTTGCGACAACTCCAAAACTCAGATTGCCTGAGCCTTGCAGTTATCAATTTAAGCAACTTCCCCTCCCTTGTCAAGCTAAAAATTAAGTTTTTTCGCAGTCCCCTACTTTCGGGCAACCGCCACGCAAATCCATCTTTTCTCGACTCCCTGCCCTAATTAAGCGTTCCCGCCAAAACAATCCCTGCAGGATAACGAAGCTTCCCGGCTGAATTATAACCAAAAAGGCACTGTCTGTCAAGCGAAATCTTGGGGAAACTTGGCTGAAGTGTCAACAGATTCTTCAATTGTCCGGCAAGGCCAATCAACCCAGCCGGCTATTTGCCCGACTTCTCTCTCTTGTCCTTCCACCTCAGAGTCCAGAGGCGCACCAGCCCGTAAATCAGTATCACAACCCCAAAAGCCACCCGATAGCCACCTAACCCCCCTTCTGAGAGGAACACCCCCGAGAGCACCGCCACCCCGGCCAAGATAATAATAATCACCAGAAGGTAGTTGAGTTTTCGAACTATCCTCTCCCCCAGGCTCTTTTCCCGCCTCTTTTCCGGCTTTTCTCCGTCGACGCTCACCTGTTCGGGTCTTCAAAGGATCTGCGGGCTTCGAATATCACATGGAAAAGCAAAATACATTTCCAGGTTCAAGCTGTCAACCGCTTTGGGGGGAAGGCCATCAGGAGTGCCGGCGACCAATTCGGCGCCTAGTCGTTTGACATGACAGTCCTGGTGGTGTCAGGAGTTTCCTCCTGACACCCGCTATCGTGAGAGAGTCCTCGCTGTCGCCGGGTGAATGATTGTCCGCCCAACCTGCTCAATCTGCTTGCCCGCCTCAGGCATGGCTGTGAATAGGCCGACTCATCCCCTGGATGGAAAACCTGAGGCAACGCCATGAACCGGCATACGATGAGCCAGCTAACGATTCTCGTTCCCAACGGGCAACAGAAGACTCTGAAAATGGAAATCCCAAAACTGTTTTTTTCCTTGACAACGGTGCTGGGGCGATTTATAATCCCAACGATTTTAAGGTAACCCAAGGCGGTCCAATTCTTTCGCTTGCGAGTGTCCTAAATGAATCTCTCCGCAGCAAATAGAGAATCTTCAAAGAAGCTTAGACTCTTTACGCTCCTCGTGATTTTGCCGGTGGTTTTCCTCCTTCTCTTCAAGTGTGGATACGCCGGCGGGAAATGGTATAATTACTACGAAAACGGCGTGAAATATATGAAGCAGGGGAAATACCAGCGCGCCATAAATGAATTCAAGAGCGCCATTTCTCTGGAATTTGCGGACAAAAAGAGGATGCGCACCTACGGGATGCACTTCATCAAGTATTATCCCCACCGCTACCTGGCGGAAGCTTACTACTATCTGGGGGACCTCGAGAGCGCAAAAAAGGAGGTCGACCTCTCCTTAGCCTTCCAATCGAGCAAGGAGGCCAAGAAGCTGCAGTCCAAAATACTTGGAGGCGAAGCTCCGCCCCTTGAAGTCAGCCCCGAGGAGGCCAAATTGAGAGAGCAGGAGCAGCTAGCCCTTGCTCAAGAGCGCCAGAGGTTGGAGAAGGAGAAAGAGCTTTTAGCCGAGAAGGAAAGAGAGGAACGTGAAAAGGCCCTCAAGGAGTTAGAAGACAGAGAAAGGAAGCTGGCCGAAAGGGAGGCTAAGCTTGAGGAGGCTCCTTTCTACCTCTACATGACCAGCGACCTGCCTACGGGGGCCTTGACCTATGACCCTGGCAAAGTAGCTCAGGTCGGCTCCCGGCTCTCGATAGCGGTTCTGAAATTCTCCTTCTCCGGACCCGGCCGGGATCTCTCCGACGATATTCTGAACGAACTCATAACCCGCCTTTACAGTCTGAGACGCTTCGACATCTTGGAACGTGAGAAGTACGACAAGGTTGTTCAGGAGCAACTGCGGGGCCAGGCAGGACAGATCGACGAAGCCACTGCCGCCCAAGCTGGGAAGTTGATGGGAGTGGACGCGGCCTTGACCGGTAGTATCGCGATCGGAGAGGATGGCTCCCTAAAAATCTGGGGAAGACTGGTCAATACCGAGACCGGCAAACTGGTGACTGCTCAGGACGCCTACGCCTCCGCCAGTGATTTGACTGGAATCCGAACCGCCTCAACAGACTTGGCAGTCAAGATTTACAACGATCTACCCTTGGTGGAGGGTTACGTTATGGATGTCGAGGGGGACAATTTAGTCCTGGATTTGGGGTCGGAAAAACACATGAAGAGGGATATGCAGTGTGTCGTCTACAGGGAAGGAGAAGATATAAAACATCCGATATCAGGCGAGATTCTCGATAAGAAGAAGATCTATCTTGGGGAGGTGGTGCTAACACAAGTTCAGGAGCGTTCCTCTCTTTCAAACTTGATCATCAAGGAGGAGAAAAGCAAGATTTCCGTCGGTGACAAGGTGGTGGTGAAGTAGGTCAGTACAGAAATGGTCGTTTTTTTCGGCTCAGCTTTCTTAAAGCTCACAGTGGAGGTAGACCAGGTGAAAACTAGATTAACAATTTTAATTGTGCTTCTATTTAGCTTTGTGGCTTTGGAGACAACCTTTGCGCAGGAGACCAGATTCAACTTCATAGGTTCTGGGGCCCGTGCGCGGGGAATGGGGGGTGCTTTTATCGGAGTCGCAGACGACGCCACCGCCATCTCCTGGAACCCCGCGGGGCTGGCCACCCTGGAAAAACCGGAGGCAAGTGCGGTCGGCATTTATACCTTTGACAAATATACCTACAAACAGACGTTCTCAGCTTGGGGGACACTGTTGGACGGGAAACTGGACCAATCACACCCGGTATTTAGCTTCGCCAGCGTCGCTTTTCCTGTGGTTGTGGGCAAGAGTAACGTTGTGTTTGCGGCCGCCTACCAACGCCTAATCGATTTTTACTACCAGGACGAAGACACCTCGTGGAGCGAGGAGGAAAAAGGCGGAGTCGATGCTATCTCTCCCGGCATCGCCATCCAGGTCATCCCAGAGCTATCATTGGGAGCGTCAGTGAATATCTGGACCGGGCACTACGATTACAAATACACGGATAAGGTCAACCCCACCTACAACCAGGATGAGAAGGACTTTTACAAGTATTCCGCCCTCAACTTCAACATCGGGCTGATGGGTCACTTCGAGAAGGCAAAAATCGGAGCGGTGCTGAAAACCCCCGTCACCATCAAGGAGAAATACACCAACGAATCGGGCACCGATTACACAGATGAGTATAAGTTTCCCTTAGTGTTCGGTTTCGGTACCTCTTTTATGCCCAACGAAAATCTCACCCTGGCTGTGGATTACGAGATTCGACCCTTCTCTAAGATAAAATTCTACGACGACAGCACCGACACCGAGTACGACATGGATCACTGGCAGGACATAAGCCAGGTTCGGGTTGGATTAGAGTATCTGATCGTCCAGGACTTCGGGGTTTTGCCTGTGAGACTGGGTTTCCGCACCGAGCCGTGGATACAGAAGGCATGGGGCGTGGAGAAAGTCACCGGTCTGGTCTTCACCGGTGGGCTCGGGGTCATTGTCGGGAATATCTGGTTCGACGCCGCCTACGAACTCGGTCTTACCGAGGTCAAGAACGATGATGACTGGGACCTTGACGGCATCGACGATGAGCTCGAATTCAAGCAGACCACCCACAATATCATGCTCTCAGCGGTCGTCCACTTTGAGCCGTTCCGGTAGTAGTCGATCATAGAGACAGCCGAGCCTCGACCTCCACGGTCGAGGCTTTTTTTGCTGGAAGAAGCTTCTTTTTTTCGAGAAGAAGCGAAGTTCTTTCCTCTGTAGTTCCCCCCTCACAAGACCTTGCTTGAAGCTGCGGAGGTATCTTCGAGAATCTGGGGAGATTCGTCAGCACCGAAAGCGGAGTTGGTGACAGTTCGGGAGGATTATCTCATAAATGTTGAGGGGGATAATGTAATTTTGGGTTTGGCTGCCGATAATCATATGAAAAAAGACGTGCAACGTGATCGTTGCAGAGACGAAGAAGAGGTGAACCCTCCGACAACAGGGGAGGCTCTCTATGTGGAGGAAATCTATCTGGGGGAGGTGGTGCTGACACAGGTTTGGGGGCTGGTCTTCTTCCAAATCAATCAGCATGGAGGAGAAGGCAAAATCCATGTCGGACAAGGTGCTGATGAAGTAGGCTGATTACAGAGCACCTACGTTCCGACTCAACATTCTATTCCTGTCAGTGGAGGGTAGGTTAAATGAAGATCAAATTAGTAATCCTAACCGTGCTTCTGCTCTGCCTTTCGGGGTTAGAGTCTGCCTTCGCCCAGGAGGCGAACTTCAACTTCATAGGTTCCGGGGCGCGTGCGCGGGGCATGGGAGGTGCTTTTATCGGGGTTGCAGATGACGCTACTGCCATCTCCTGGAACCCCGCGGGTCTGGCAACCCTGGAGATGCCGGAGGCAAGTGTCGTGGGCTTATATTCAATGGACAAGTACACCGCCAAAGCCACATATTCGTCCGCCCTACTGGCCGCCACCAGCTTCGAAGAGGAATTTGACCAGTCACACCCGTCATTCAATTTCGCCAGCGCTGCTGTTCCCCTCATTGTGGCGGAACGCAACTTTGTCTTTGCCGCCGCCTACCAGCGACTGATCGATTTCTACTACGAAGAGGAAGACGACTCCACCGTCTGGGAGGAGAAAGGCGGCGTTGACGCAATCTCTCCCGGCATCGGTGTTCAGGTCACCCCGGAGGTGTCGTTGGGAGCGTCAGTGAATATCTGGACCGGGCATTTTGACTACAAGTATACGGATAAGGTCAACTCGGCCAACAACGAGGAGGAGAAGAACTGGTACAAGTACTCGGGCATCAACTTCAACATCGGGCTTATGGGCCACTTCGAGAGGGCCAAAATCGGAGCAGTGTTGAAGACCCCTCTCACCTTAAAGGAGAAATACACGCTGGCCGGCACCGATTACACCGACAAGTGGAAGTTCCCGATGATATTCGGGTTTGGCGCCTCCTTCATGCCTAACGAGAACCTGACTCTGGCGGCAGACTACGAGATGCGACGCTTCTCACAGACAAAACTCTACGACGACATCACCGACACCGAAATTGAATTCGACGGTGTTTACGAGGACGGGCATCAGTTCAGAATGGGAGTGGAGTACCTGGTCATTCAGGACTTTGGAGTACTGCCTGTGAGAGCGGGCTTCCGCACCGATCCCTGGCTGATGAGAGGTCTCGACGACGAGAAGGTCACCGGACTGATCTTCACCGGGGGAATCGGCGTCGTCGTTGGGAACATCTGGTTCGATGCCGCTTACGAGCTAGGTTCCGCTAAGACGGAGACTGACGAGGACCTTGACGGCGATAGCCTCCCCGATGAGCTTTCACTCAAGCAGACGACCCACAATATCACGGTTTCAGCGGTCATCCACTTCGAGCCTTTCCAGTAATACTTGACCGGAGCATAGAGACTGAGCCTCGGCCTTGAGGGCCGGGGCTTTTCTATTGAGAGAAATCCTGTTCTTAATGAGGAGAGCAGATTCCTCATTCCCCTGCAATTTTTTTCTTGACAATTTTTTTGCGAGGATAATATATTCGGTCGCATTCAGGAGCGGGGTTGAAACCGAGAGTAACCCGTTGTGTTGCAAGTGGATGATTAGCTGAAGGAGGAGGTAAATCAATGCGCTGTGCAGGTTGTGGCCAAACGATCGAGGGTGAACCCTTCTGGGTTGATAATGAAGCCTACTGCTCGGAGGAATGTGCCGAAGAGTTCGCTCTCGATGAAGAAGGGGAGGAATGGGAAGAGGAATACGAAGCCTGAAATAGCATTCTCTACTTGCCACTGATGTCACCTCCTGCGAAAAAGCGGAGGTGACTTTTTTTCTTGTCTTTGAACTCTGGCAACAGCACCCGGAAGGTGAATCGGCGCCCGCCCTGGCCATTCTCGGCAAGAACTTCTTATTCTCATAACCCTCTGCGGTTCCTGCAAAAACCCCGCATTCCACAGGTCTTCAGCGAAGTTCTCAAAGGTCGATTAGCCCCGTGCGTACTCCGTGATCGATTATCGACCAGCTTTTTCCTTGCAAAAGCATTCAGAGGTGATATATTGCTACAGGGAGGTTAAGGAGAGCTTCTACCCTTTTTGACAACTGAACCTGAGCTTTCGGAGGCAAAAATGCGAATTGCGTCAACTCTCTTGCTGACGGCCGTGGCATTGCATCCGCTGACCGCTGGTGATCACACTGCAACCCAAAGGATGATGCTGGTGAAGTAACCATGCGGTACTCTGTCTTGTTGATACTGATTCTAACTCTCTTGCCGCTGGCATCGGAGGCAGAAGCAGAGCAAATACTGATATGCGATCTGGTGTCTTCGCAGTCTTCTACCGGTGGTCTGCTGGACTCTATTTATTCCGAGCATGACTATTACGTTGAACGGATTGACCACATACCTCCGAGTGACTCCTTTCCAGAAGTTACGATCATCTGGGCTGGGATACCTGAGTATGGCTTCTGGCACAGTTTAACCCAGATTGAGATAGATAGAATCATTGAGACTTTAACATCTGCGAAGTATATCTGGGCTATGGGTGAGCTACCGTTTTCCCTTGCGCGACTATGTGAGTGGTTCGGCTATGGTGAATTAACTTGGGATCCGCAACCTCTTGACACTCTCTACGGTGTGGATTGGAACTTTTTGGCTGGCCATACCTGGCTGTATAACGAAAGGCCCATGTCTACTTATGCAATCACCGGTTGGGATGGGGCCAATCCTAGGGAAGATTGGGAAGTCCTTAACGGCGGTCCAGATAATCCCGGTTCCCGGGGTTGCCGGGCAGTGGCTTACGCGGATTCTCAGTATTTCTACAAGGCTTTCGTTCTGAACATCGACCTCAGCCGGATAATCGAGTCAGATACCTTCGCCACGGTGGAAGATTTCGCCCTGAAGGTAATGCGTGACTGGTTTGAGCTTTGCCCCGTTGGAGTGCAAGAGGTGCAAAGTGAGGTCTTGCCGGCAAACCTTTATCTGAGCAACTACCCAAACCCGTTCAATGCCACCACCACCGTCAATTACCAGTTGCCTGTTGATGCTCACATCAGATTGGACATTTATAATCTGCTCGGGGACAAGGTAGCGTCACTGGTGGACGAAAGGCAGCAGGCGGGTTACAGGTCGGTCATCTGGGATGCTTCAAACGTTTCATCTGGCCTGTATTTCTACAGGCTGACGGCTGGAGATTTCAAAGAGACGAAGAGGATGATGCTGGTGAAGTAGAATTGACGTACGAAATGTGACCGTAGGGCGTGGGCTTATCCCCCCCCGTGTCTCCTGAAACTTTGACGAAACAGAGAAAAGACGATGACGAAGAAAATGCTGTTGGCGATTGCCTGTGTTTTGCTCTTGGTGTCAACGACTGCCGCCCTGGAGCCGGGCGACACCCTCTGGACCCGCGCCTACGGGGGGAGCGGTTATGATCGCGGTTATTCCGTCCAGCAAACCTCCGACGGCGGGTATATCATTGCAGGTTATACCGAGTCTTTTGGCGCAGGCGATTATGATGTTTACCTCCTGAAGACCGACTCTTCCGGCGATACCCTCTGGACCCGCACCTACGGGGGCAGCGATTGGGATCGGGGTTATTGCATCCAGCAGACCTCCGACGGCGGGTATATCATTACAGGTGAGAGCTGGTCTTTTGGCGCAGGTTATTCCGATGTTTACCTCCTGAAGACCGACTCTTCCGGCGACACCCTCTGGACCCGCACCTACGGGGGGAGCGATG
>JBHIBM010000054.1:0-8898 GCA_046759085.1 Candidatus Zixiibacteriota bacterium | reverse complement strand
ATTTCGATCTGCTCAGGGATGCTTATCGATAGAGGTCTGCTGAGAGGTTTATTGTTATAAGTCTTTTTCGATACCAGTGGAGAAGCTGTTATGATAGAGGCGAAACAGTTAACTATGACCTACGGCTCCACCGTCGCCGTAAAAGAGGCCTCTTTTAAGGCCTCCAAGGGGGAGATCGTGGGGCTTCTAGGTCCCAACGGAGCCGGCAAAACCACCTGCATGAACATCCTGGCAACTCAGATAGTCCCCACCTCCGGCACCGCCACCGTGGGAGGATACGATATCCACGAAGACCCGATCGAGATTCGAAGATTAGTCGGGTATCTGCCGGAGGTCAACCCCCTGTACGGAGATATGGAGGTGGTCGAATACCTTCAATTCGTGGGGGAGGGACGGAACCTGCAGGAAAATGGGTTGAAAGAGCGACTCACCTGGGTGGTGGAGAACTGCAAAATCAAGGAGGTCTATCGCCGACCGCTCGGCGAGCTTTCTCGAGGTTACCAGCAGAGGGTGGGGCTGGCACAGGCTCTGATTCACGACCCTGAAGTTCTGATCTTGGACGAGCCCACCTCCGGCTTAGATCCCCTGCAGATCATCGAAATCAGAAATCTGATAAGAAGACTCGCCAAAGACAAGACCATCATCTTCAGCACTCACATTATGCAGGAGGCCTCCGCCACCAGCGACCGCATCGTCATCATAAACGAAGGAGAGATAATAGCCGACGGCACCGCAGAGGAGCTCCAGGCCAGAGTCGACGTTTCCCCGATGACGATTCTCTCGGTCAAGGCCGAAAAGGAGGGCGTAAAAAAGGCTTTGGAGACGCTCTCTGGCTGCAGGAGCTTCAAACTCGTAAAAGAGGAGGATGGGCTTCTGACTTACAGGCTGGAGGCTTCCACTCCGGAGGGGTTATGGGAACAGCTTGCGGCTTTGATAAGGGACAACCACTGGGTCGTGAAGGAGCTGAAGCCCCAGGAACTCTCTCTGGAAGACACCTTCATCGCTCTCACCAAGGCTTCCAGAGGCCCGACTGTTGAGCGCTGAGCGGAGGAGAAGAGCATGAAGAACTTTTGGACCATTTTCAAGAGAGAATTTAGAGCATACTTCAACGTTCCCCTGGCCTACATTTTCATCATCGTTTTTCTGGTGATAAACTGCGGGCTCTACATGATCTCCTTCTTTTTGGCGGAGATGGCGGACATGCGGGGATTCTTCGGAGCCTTGATCATCACCCTGATCATCTTCATTCCCGCCATCACCATGCGCCTCTGGGCGGAGGATCGTAAGGGCGGCACCCTGCTTCTATTGCAGAGCTTTCCCATCAAGCCTCACACGTTGGTTTTAGGGAAGTTCTTTGCCAGTTTCGCTTTCTATCTTGTTGCCCTAGCCGGCACCTTCCCGATCCCGATCGTTTTGACCATTCTGGGAAATCCTGACCCCGGACCGATAATCGGAGGTTATTTGGGGGCAGCACTGTTGGGAGCATTCTTCCTGTCGGTGGGCATCTTCATCTCCGGGATGTTCAAGGAGCAGATTTCGGCCTTCATCCTGGGGATGGTGAGCTGTTTTCTCTTCTACATGTTGGGAACCGATTACATCGCCGCGGTTCTGGACGGATGGATAAACGGTCTGGGGAGTTTCCTTTTGGGAAGCATGGGAACCGCATATCATTTTGCCTCCATCGAGCGAGGCGTCTTGGACCTGCGCGATGTCCTCTACTTTCTCTCCTACACGGTTGCATTCTTAGTTCTGAACGCCTACACCGTCGAACATAAGTTCCGCAGACAGGCGGGGTCCACCTTCGCGGTGACGGCGGTGATCCTTCTGGCGGTGACGGTCATGTTCAACGTGGTGGTGGGGAGAATGAACTTAGGGAGGTTCGATCTCACCGAAGATAAAGTCTACACGATCTCCCATTCTACGGAGAAGATCCTCTCCGAACTCAAGGAAGCCCCGGTGCAGGTCAGCTACTACATCTCCCCCAAAGAGAAGCTCCCCTCCGCGATGCAAACCATGGAGAGGGATGTGGGGGATAAGCTCCGGGAGCTGGCGGCGGTCTCGGATAGATTCCATTATCAGATAGTTGACCCCACCACCGATGCTGACGAGCTGAAGAAGCTGGAGGAGAAAGGTATCCTCCCCTTCGACGCCCAGACCATCGAGAAGGACGCCTTCGGGATCAAGAGGATTTACTCTGCCATCTCAATTGGCTATCTGGACAAGCAGGAGGAGATTCTCCCTCAGGTGGTTCCCGCCACGCTGGGGAATCTCGAATACGAGCTGCTCTCCAGAATTTTCCGGTTGACTATGGAGGAGAAACCGTTGGTGGGGATTGTCTCCCCGATGCAGGACGTCAATCCCCGCTATCGGGATCCCAAGGTGCGGGAGTGGCTGCGCCGGATGGGACAGGAGGTTCCTGAAGTGCAGGACAACTACTCCACCCTGCCTCAGTTTTTGCGCCAGGAGGGCTACGAGGTGGAGCGAGTGGGGCTCATCAAGGGACAGCCGATACCCGAAGGGGTCCGCACCCTGGCGGTGATAGACCCCACCAACTTGGCGGAACGCCAACTATACGAGATCGATCGCTTCTTGGCCTCCGGGGGGAACGTTCTCATGGCGGTCCAGAACTACCGCTTCGCCTACGAGCCCAACCCCCAGGGGGAGCTGCGGATAAGGCCCATGAAGAATCGCCCGGCGGTGAATGAGATCTTGGAGCATTACGGACTGTCGGTGTCGGAGGAGATTCTGATGGACAGCGACCACGAGGTCTTGAGCATTCCGATGAGAAAGACCCTCGGAGGTTTCATCACCACCACGGTGATGACCCCGGTTAAGCTCCCCATTCAGATCCGGGTGACCCCCGCCAACATGAACCCGGAAGTCTCCATCACCAATAATATCGGAGCACTTCTGTACCTGTGGGGAACGACGCTCACCGTGGACGAGGCCCGGGTGGACAGTCTGGGGCTGACTTTCACCCCTCTGTTCGAAACCAGCCCGGAGAGCTGGAGCATCCCCTCCACGTTGAGGCCTCTGCTGCCCGGGGATATAAATCCCCGGGAGCACGATTTCACCGGCAAACAGCTCTTGGCGATGCTTTTGACCGGTCAGTTTCCGCAGGCCTTGGAGGGGGAAGCACCACCCTGGCCCGAGCTGCCGGGCGACACCGGGGAGGCTAAAGAGGAAAAAGAAGAGCTCAAGCCGATTGTTCCCAGACCGGGGAAGCTGCTCCTCACCGGATGTGCGGAGATGTTCAGCAACAACCTCATCAGTGCTTACGGCAACGGCCTCTTTTTCATAAACGCTGTTGATGCTCTGACTCTGGGAGAGGAGCTCATCAACATCAGAACCAAGTTTCAGACCTCCAGGCTGATAAAGAAGACCTCCCCGGGAACCAAGATCCTTTACAGATTTCTGGTGGTGCTGTTGGTGCCTCTGATTTTAGCGGTGATCGGAATCGTCCGGTATATCTTCCGTCGGCGTCGCCGGGAGGCCTATCAACGCCTCATAAGCTCGGAGGGGTGAGAGCCAAGTCGGGAGAGATTGAGATGAAGAAGAAAACGTTGTACACTCTACTCGGGGCTCTGGTAGTCCTGATAATCATCTATCTGATTCAGCTCAGCACCCACACCAGACTTAGCGTGAAGGAGAGCAGCGTCGAGATTTTCCCGGATTTCTCCCCAAACGCGGTTGCCAAAATCGCAGCCTACCAGGACACCGCCGCTCAGAAGATGCTGGTTTTAGAGAAATCCCACGGCCGCTGGGTGATGAAAAGCAATTTCAACGCTAAGGCTCAGGAGAAGCAGATCGAAAAGCTTTTGGAAACCTTGAAGGGGATGCGAGGCCAACTCCGCTCCACCAAGGAGGAACTCCTCTCTGATTTCGAGATCGGAGAGGAGGAGACATTTCATCTGGTGCTCTACGACAAGGAAGGAACGGAGCTGAATCACCTCCTGGTGGGGAAAAAGGGGCTCGACTGGAAGAGCTCTTTTGTGAGGCGTTCCGGGGAGAGCAACGTCTATCTGGCCAACGAAAACCTCCTCACCCAGTTTGGAGTCTACGGCGAGGGGGAAAGAGAGCTCGACTTCAATAGGTGGACCGACCTGAAGGTCTTCGACTTCGCAGAAAAGGAGCTGACCCGAGTGGCGGTCAACACCCCCAGGAGAAAAAGGGTGTTCGAGAAGAGAGAGGAAACCCCGGAGATCAGAGAGGATACCACTGAAGCCCAGACACCTATGTTGCCAGGTGTAGAATATGAATGGGTGCAAACCCTCCCAGCCTTCGAGAGCTTAGAGGAGAGAAAGATCACCAGCCTCGTCAGGGCCTTGGCGAACCTCCAGGCCTCCGAGGTCGTGGACCCCGGTCAGGTGCAGCAATACGGTCTCTCGAAGCCCCACTATACGGTGGAGTTGACCTTGAAGGAGGGTCACTCCGTGGTTTTTTCCGTCGGGGAGCTCAGTGACAAGAAAGCCGAGAGCAGATATTGCCGGAGCTCGGAGTCGGATCTGGTCTACATCATCCCGAACTTCCAGTTCCAGAGCATATTCGAGAGACCTTTCGAGAAATAGAGGGAATCGAAGAGAGAGCAGTTGTCAATATCGCCGCCGGCGACAATCCGGCGGCTTTTTTTGTCTGATAACGAAAACGAGAAAGGGGAGGGAGAAACCTTGAGCTTGATCCCTCCCCATTCATATTTCGGCCTGCGACCTCTCGGCCGAGATTAGAAGGCTCTTCGTCTACTTCAGTAGAATCATCCTCCTCGTGTCTGTGAGGTCACCAGCGGTCAGCCTGTAGAAATACGCTCCGGAGGAGACCTCGGAGGCCTCCCAGCTGACCGACTTATATCCCGCCTCCTGCCAGCGGTCGACCAAGGTCGCCACCTTCTCGCCGAGAAGAGTGAAGACTTCCAGCTTGACCTCCGCGCTGGAGGAAAGCTCGTAGTTGATGGTGGTGGAACTGTTGAAGGGATTGGGATAGTTGCCCAGAAGTGTAGCCGTGACTGGCAGGTGGAGCTCCGGAACCTCCTCGAACCAGCTATTGACCGACCACCTACCTCCGGTTGATTCGCCGGCCTTGGAGAAGGCGAAGGAGGAGCTGTCCATCTTATCGGGGTAGTTCCCGACATAACCTATATAGTAGTAATCGCCCCCCGGAGCAAAACCGGGAACACTCTGGGACACACTGGGACGGTAGATGGCCTGATGCGGAGAGAGGTGTAAAGTCCGCTTGATGAGCGGTCCGTAATGACCCATACCGGGAACATCTGCCATCGTCCAGACCTCGATATCCACCGCCATGTCGCTGGTGTTGATGATGGTGGCTTCGAAGCTGAAAGTCCCCCCCTCGGGCGGGATTACGATGGGCGGACTGTTGGGAGCTATGGTGATTTCCGCGGGATGATTGAAGAAGAGTGCGCCCATGTCGGCAACGGTGCCGTCGGGGTCGAAAGGAGAGCCGGGGTTTCCAGCATCGATGCAGGGGGAACCAAGGCTCAAACCAAAATCCTGCGACCAGGGGTCTCTGAAGAGAGGATCTGCGTGAATCTCTCCCGTACCGGGAGTGGGAGCAAACGGCTCATCGCCGCCTCACCCACAGTACATCATGTAATCCCCTCCAGGGTTATTCCAGAGGTCGTTGTAGGCGATGTATTGAGGAAGGTAATCCTCATTGGCATAGATGCCGTAACCGCAACCTACAATTATGTTGTTGAAGATCTCCAGACCTCCGGGCATATAGATGTCAGTGGAGCGGATACCACAGTCCGCAGCTCCCGCTATGGTGTTGTTCTTTACCGTGCCGCAGGAGTGATTGCTGTAAAACAGACCGATGATGCTGGCCTCGATGACCAGATGGTCGACATCCAGCAGGGATTCGTAAACCAGGATGGCATAGAAATTCCCATCGGGCACCACCAGCGCCCCGTTCCCGTGGATGCAAACTTCATGATAAGGGCCGGTAATCAGGAGGTCGCCGATATATATCTCCTGGGGATCAAGCTCCAACAGTTTATCGTAACCCCCTCCGGGACCGGCGTTGTTGTAAACCTCCTGCAGGCTCACCTCCGCCAAACCGACCTGAGCGAAGAGGAGCCCGGCACAAATCAAAGTCACTAAGAATGGCAATCGAATAATGCCCTTTTGGCTCTGTCTCAAAGTCATCTGATCTCTCCTCTCTCAATGGCACCGCTTTCTTTCATTCGTTGCCGATCTTCGTTTCCAGTTCACCTAATCCGATTACAAGATACACCTAAATCAACAACCTGCAAGCCAAAAAGTATACTATCAACCCTCCGGTTAGCCAAGGGCGGGAAAACCCTTCCCCTTGCTGCAACCCGAAAGTCCAACCTCCTGGAGAGGCTGTGGTCGTGCTGACTCCTCAACGGCATTGGCATTTTTCCTTGACAAGATAGGGGAGGGTCTTTATATTCGCCCGATGGGTCGGGGTTTTTTGTGTGGAGGCATCAGAGCGACCGTTGGTCAATCTGTAAGCCTTCTCGGGCGATTAGCTCAGATGGCTAGAGCGCTTGCTTGACATGCAAGAGGTCACTGGTTCAATTCCAGTATCGCCCAATGAATTGAGAATTTGCCTGGCGATCTTGAGAGCCGACCACAAATCCCGAATATTGGTAGTGTGGAAGAACATAACTAGACGGTTTATGACGGAGTTTTGAATCTCGAGGTATCTCGACGGCGCTGGGTGGTATCTCCGGGAGAGGAACCGTCTTTTTTGTTGGAGGTGGGTCTATTCCGGTGGATGAGACTCAAGCAGGGTCGTCTGACCTTCGTCTATCTTGAAGTTGGAGATGGAGTCTATCGCCTCAGGACAGGTACAAATTACATTGCCGGATAAAAACAGAAAGGCCTTTCCGAAGGGAACTACTCCCAGAGAGGTTGCCGAAGACCTCGGGCAGGAGCTGTCCAAGGCGGCTTTGGCGGCGGAGTATGAGGGGGAGCTGGTGGACCTATCCTATCCCCTTGACGCCGACGGAGAGATAAAGATTCTCACCTTCGAGAGCGAGGAAGGTAGGGAGATCTATTGGCACTCCACCGCCCACGTGATGGCCTCCGCAGTGGTGGAGCTCTATCCGGAGACCAAGGTAGCCATCGGTCCCGCCACCGCGGAGGGATTCTACTACGATTTCGACCGCCCCCAACCCTTCACTCCCGAAGATTTAGAGAAGATCGAAGAGAAGATGCGACAGATCCTCGACGGCGGCCATCCCTTCGTGAGGAAGGAGGTCTCTAGGCAAGAAGCTACCGACTATTTCCGGGAACGTGGTGAGATCTACAAGGTGGAGATCCTCTCCGAGCTTCCCCCAGAGGAGACTGTCAGCCTCTATTCGCATGGCGATTTCGTCGACCTCTGCCGGGGGCCACATCTCCCCTCCACCGACAAGATCGGCGCCTTCAAGCTCCTCAAAGTCGCGGGAGCATACTGGAGGGGTTCGGAGAAGAACAAGATGCTCCAGAGGATATACGGAGTCTCCTTCCCGAGGCAGGAGCAGCTGGAGGAGTATCTAGGGAGGTTGGAGGAGGCGAAGAAGAGAGATCACCGCCTCCTGGGACCGAAGTTGGATCTCTTTTCAATCCACGAGGCGGCCGGAGCCGGCCTGGTGATGTGGCATCCCAAGGGGGCTTTGGTGCGAAATCTGATCGAGGAGCATTGGAAGCGGGAGCACTTCAGGGGGGGATATGAGCTGGTCTACTCTCCGCACATTGCCAAGATAGACCTGTGGAAGACCTCCGGTCACGTCGATTTCTACAGCGAGAACATGTATTCCCCGATGGACATAGAGGGAACCCAATACCTGATCAAACCGATGAACTGTCCCTTTCATATCCTCATCTATAAATCCAAGGTGCGAAGCTACCGGGAATTGCCGCTCCGCTGGGCGGAACTCGGAACCGTTTATCGCTACGAGCGCTCTGGAGTCCTGCACGGCCTCTTCAGGGTTCGGGGCTTCACCCAGGATGACGCCCACATCTTCTGCCGTCCAGACCAGGTGAAGGAGGAGATCGAGAGGGTCTTCAACTTCAGCATCAAGCTCTTGGGAGATTTTGGATTCGATAAGCTGCTCTGTCTGCTCTCTACCAGACCGGAGAAATTCGTGGGGGAGGACAAATCCTGGGAGATGGCCACTGAGGCGCTGAGGGAGACTTTGGAGAAAAGCAGCCTGCGGTACAAAATCGACGAGGGTGCCGGAGTATTCTATGGCCCCAAGATAGACTTGGACATCGAAGACAGCCTGGGACGGATGTGGCAGTTGACCACCATCCAGTTCGATTTCAACCTCCCGGAGAGGTTCGATCTCAGATATACCGATTCCGATGGGCAGCAGAAAACTCCCTTCATGATTCACCGGGCGCTTTTGGGATCGCTGGAGAGGTTTTTCGGGATACTGATAGAACATTACTCCGGAGCGTTGCCCTTCTGGCTCTTCCCGGTGCAGGTGGTGGTCATATCCATAACCGATCAGCAGGAACCTTACGCCCGAGAGGTGAGAGAGCAATTGCTCCAGGCCGGTCTCCGCGCCGAACTCGACGCTCGCTCCGAGAAGGTCGGCTACAAAATCCGGGAGGCGGAAGAGCAAAAAATCCCCTATATGTTAATAATTGGGAAAAAAGAGGTCGAAAACCAGAATGTCGCCGTGAGAGTTCACGGAAAGGGAGACCTCGGTGCCAGAGGTCTGGAGGAACTAATCAACAACCTTAAGGAGGTTCAGGAAAAAAAAGTTGGCTATTAAGAGGAGGAGACCGGTAAAGAGGGGAAAATTCGTTAGGATTAATGAAAGGATACGGGCACCGCAGGTTCGCCTGATAGGAGAAGATGGAGAGCAGATCGGTGTTGTGCCCACCCGAGAGGCCTTAAAGACTGCAATCGAGAGAGAATATGATCTGG
>JBHIBM010000053.1:0-9223 GCA_046759085.1 Candidatus Zixiibacteriota bacterium | reverse complement strand
CAGCTGAGCGAGGTGGAACTGCAGCAGTTGATTGACGAAGCCGTAAAGGAGATCGGAGCCGACGATATTTCCGTTTTGGGCAAGGTGATGAAGACAGTGATGCCCAAGGTCAGAGGTCGTGCCGAGGGAGCTTTGATCAAGGATATGGTCGCCAAATGCCTCAAGTCGGCCTGAGGTCTTTAGTTGTATTGGGTGGACATATTCATAGTAATCGTCTTAGCCCTGTTTCTCTTCTCCGGCATCAAGAGGGGCTTTTTTCGTGAGATCGCAGGCCTGGTGGGCATTGTGGTGGGGGCACTCTTGGCCATTAACTTCTCCGACGGTCTCACCCGCTTTCTGCAAGGCTATATTAACATCGCCTCCAGTTTGCTTTTCGTCATAAGCATCTTTTTGATCTTCATCCTCTGTTTGCTGGGATCCAGATTCCTGGCTTGGGGTCTGACAAGAGTGGTCAAATCAACCCCCCTCTCCTCGATGAATCGTCTGGCAGGGGGGATTTTTTCTCTCTTCAAGGGGATAGTCATAATAAGCCTGGTGCTTCTGCTGGTGCTTCTTCTGAAACCCTTCCTCGATCTGAACAGTTACGTCGAGGATTCAAGTTTGGGCCCGCCGTTGAGAAGTGTCATCCCCGCTGTTTTCGCCTACACCTCGTTTTTGCACCCCGACACCGAAGACATCTTCGAGAAGGTCAAATCTGCCATCAAGATGAAGGAGGTAGTCGAAAAAGAAGTGGTCAAGCCAGCGGAGGAGATCGCCGAAAAGGCCAAGAAGATAAAGGTGCCCGAGTTCCCCCAGGACGAAAAGCTGCTGGAGGGCCTCAAGGAGTTGTTCTCTCGAAAAGAGAAAGACCAACACTAATGTCACCGAGAGTGAGAGCTAGATCTCCATCCCTCTAACGACGCAGTTCAGATGCGGTTCAAACAACATCTCCTGACAGCCGTTTTTCTCGGCTTTTTAGCCGGATTCTATTTTCTGCTTTTCGGCTGTGCAGCTTATCTAGTATCCTCCTGCTATCCGAGTTCTTCCGGCTGCGACCGTCTCTTCGTCTTCAAGTTGCAGCTTTTCGCCAACATCCCTCTGTTTGTAATCACCGGGATCATCGTCGCGGTTCTCTTTTCCCTTTTGCCGAGGAGATTTAGCCTCTCCATAAGGGGGAGCGGAATCATTTATCTCTTGCTTTTTTCGGGGTTGTCGGTCTATCTCCAGTTCAAGCTCTTCTCCGAGAGTTACGTGGTGTCAGGCCTGCCGCCAGTCTTGGAGATTCTGATATATCCTTCGGCAGCTGTTGCCGTGATTCTTTTCATGAGCCTCCCCTACTTCCTGATGAGGAGAACGTTGGCCAAAGAGGATTCAGAGAATCGCCTGTTGGCTCTGGAGGGGATACTGGCGGGTCTACTTCTCCTTATGATCATTTTGGGTCTAGTCAAACCGACCGCCTCCTGGTCAGCTCTGAGTCGCCGAACAGGGGAAGGTGGCAACATCCTGCTTATCACCGTTGATACATTGAGGGACGACCATCTCTCTTACCGCGGTTACTTCCGAAAGACCTCCCCGAATATCGACAGTCTGGCCTCGGAAGGGGTGGTGTTCGAGAACGCTTACGCCGCGGTTCCTCGCACCTTCCCCTCCTTGTGCTCCTTTCTGACCGGCAAATATGCTCACCGCCACGGAGCCAGAAACAACTTCCACCACGCCCTTCCGGATTTCAATCTCACCCTGCCGGAAATCCTGAAGGGGGAGGGTTACCTCACCGGGGCGGTGGTGACCAACGTGGGGCTTCAGGCTCGCAGGAAGATCAACCAGGGATTCGATTATTATTTAGAGACTGGTCACCAGAATTCCCAAGCTCAAAAGGTGCCGGCCCTGCGGCTGCTGGATTTTTTGCGATTGAGCTACCCTCTGCGCAGTTTCTGGGATAACCAAGCGGGGCGGACAAGAGCTGAGGCTCTCAAATTCCTCCAGAGAAACAAGGACAAGGAACTCTTCCTGTGGGTACATTTCATAGATCCGCATATGGACTACAATCCCCCCGCGAAGTTTGCCCGTGTTTTCGACAGAGATTATAAAGGGAGACACAAAAACCACTTCCACTTTGGGGAGATCGAAGGCGGGAGAATGATCTTCGACTGCCCCTTAGATTCAGGCGAGATTCAGCAGGCAATATCCTTACACGATGGCGAAATCCTCCACACCGACAACGAAATCGGGAGGCTTTTGGGTAAGCTCAAAGAATGGGGACTGTTCGAAAACAGCTTGATCATATTCTCCGCGGACCACGGCGAGAGTCTGGGCGAACATGGCTACTTTTTCGAACACGGGGATCTGATCTATAACCCCTGTATGCACATCCCTCTCCTAATTAGATTCCCCGGCGGGGCGGTGAGAAAAAGAATCTCCACCCCGGTCTCCAGTGTGGACTTGATGCCGACCATACTCGATTTCTTAGGTGTGGAACCTCCAGAGGGGCTCGATGGGGTTTCGCTTTTGCCCACCATCTTCGGCGGAGCCGAACCGAGAAGGGCGATCTTCGGTGAGTCCGGGATCTCGATTTTCTCCTCTTCAAACCCCAGAATGAAAATCGAAATCGAGCCTCAGAGACCACCAGTAATACTGCCGGAAGAGTGGTTTCCCCTCTGGGAAGAGGTATTCAACCGCGCCAAATTCCGGATGATGGTCGAAGGTGACTGGAAGTTGATCTACACTCCCGACGGCGGATCGGGCTCTTTCGAACTCTATGATCTGGCTTCCGACCCCACCGAGGAGACGAACCTATATGAGGAGGAAGGAGAGATTGCCGAGAGGATGCGGGGGAGACTCATGAATTGGGTGAAAGCGGACACTCTCCGAAATATCGAAGCGATATCGTATGATCGAGAGATGATCTCCAACCTGCAAAGCATAGGATATCTCCGATGATTACTCGAAGGGGGGAATTCACTATATTGGACAGTTGTGGACGAACGCACCTTACAGGTCTTAGAATACGATAAGATCAGGGAGATTGTAGCCTCTTACGCCCTCTCCGACCCGGGAAGGGAAAAGGCGGCCTCCCTTCGGCCCTTAACCGACCCCTCATTGATTCTCTCCCAGCTCAAGGAGACCAGCGAACTCAAGGAGGCGATAGAGAGTCAGGTGGGTCTTGCCTGGAGGTCGTTCAAGGAAGTTCGGCCCTATCTGCTCAAGGCCCAGCCTGAAGGCAGTCTTTTGCAGCCGGTAGAACTCCTGGCCATTGCGGATGTCATCTCTCTGTCTCAGGCGATCCTAAGATTCTTCAAGAAGAGAGGGGAGAGCTTCCCGGCGCTTCAGAAGATAATTAGACCTCTCTCCCCCTTGGAGGAGCTTCGCTCTCTTATCGAGCAGTGTCTGGATTCGACCGCCGAGGTGAAGGATTCCGCCTCCAGGGAGCTGCGTTCTATAAGGAAAAGGTTGCGCCTCATCAAAGACCGCCTGTCGGAGAAACTCAAATCGCTGATCAGCTCGCCGCAGATACAGAAGATCCTGGCGGACAACATCGTCACCTTCCGTCAGGACCGTTACGTCATTCCGGTCAAGGCTGAATCTCAGCATCTCTTGAAGGGGATTGTCCATGACCACAGCAGCTCCGGGGCGACGGTCTTCATAGAGCCGATGGTGACGGTGGAGATGAACAACTCCCTTGGGAAGTTGGTCACCGAGGAGAAACGGGAGGTGGAGCGGATTCTAAAGAGGATTACCTCGGTGGTGCGGGAGGATTTCGAAGCTTTGAAAGAGAACTCAGAGATTCTGGCGCGCCTCGACCTGATTTACGCCAAAGGCCGGTTTTCCCTCGAATACGGTGGGGTCGAACCCTTAATTGAGGCCGAGGCCCCGATAAAACTGGAAGAGGCCCGACACCCGCTGCTTCTGAAGTCGCTAAGGGAACTGGATAAACAGGAGGTGGTGCCTCTCACGCTGCAACTCGGAGAGAGGTTCAAGACTCTGGTCATAACCGGTCCCAACACCGGCGGTAAGACCGTTGCTCTGAAGACGGTAGGACTGCTCCCCCTCATGGCGCAATCGGGGATGCATATTCCCGCCAAGGAGGGGACGAGACTGCCGGTATTTGAGAAAGTCTTCGCCGACGTCGGCGATGAACAGTCGATTGAAGCCTCTCTGTCAACCTTCTCATCCCACGTCAGACAGATCTCCAAAGCGCTGTCGGAGGCCAGCAGAGAGAGCCTGATTCTCTTAGACGAGATCGGTGTCGGCACCGACCCCGAAGAGGGAGCGGCTTTGGCGGAGGCGGTGGTCGAGTATCTCACCGGCTCGGGAGCGTTGACGATCGTCACCACCCATTACGGAGCCTTGAAGACCCTGGCGACGAAAATCCCCGGAGTCGAGAACGGCTCCATGGAGTTCGATTCGGAGAATTTCAAGCCCACCTTCAGATTTATTTCCGGAATTCCGGGTTCAAGCTACGCCCTGGAGGTGGCCTCCAACTTAGGGATGTCAAAGGAGGTCCTGGACCGAGCTTGGGACTTGGTGGGAGGCGAACATCGGGACTTGAGCAAGCTATTGGTGGAACTTCGCGAAAACCTCCAGGAACTCTCCGCCGAGAGGAAGGAGCTCTTCGACAGCCGGGAGGCGATCGAGGATTTGCAGAAGCTTTACAAGGACCGCCTCCAGAAGGTGAGGGCGGCGGAGAAAGAATTAAAAGGGAAAACTCTGAAGGAATCCAGGGAGGTTGTTGAGGCCACCAGGCGTCAGATGGAGGCACTTCTCAGGGAAATCCAGAAGACTCAAGCGGAGAAAAAATCTGTAAAACGCTCCAGACAGGCTCTGGATGAGAAGCGGAGGGAATTGGAGGAGAAGCTGGAGGAATTTCAGGAAAGGCTTCCCGAAAAGGTCGGAAAATTCGTTCCCGGAGAGAGGGTGGAGATAAAGAGCTTAAAGATTCCCGGGGAGGTGATATCCGAGCCAGATGCGAAAGGTCATGTTCGGGTACGCACCGCCAACTTGGTGGTGAGAGTGCCGGCGGCGGATTTAGCCAAAAAGCCCCCAGCAGAGGTTGGAACCAAGTATCCGGGCAAATTGAGTTCCGACACCCCGGAGCGTGTCGGAACGGAGGCGGATTTGCGGGGCATGACCTTCGAGGAGGCCCAGCCGGTGATCGACAGATATCTGGACGAGGCGTTGCTTGTGGGGGTGGAGCAAGTATATATTATCCATGGCAAAGGAACGGGAGCGCTGCGGGAGAAGGTGCGGAAATACCTTTCCCGTTGTCCCCAGGTGGAATCACACCGCCTGGGCGCCTGGAATGAAGGTGGAGATGGGGTGACAGTTGTCACGGTGAAGAAGTAGTCAGGTGCAGGGGTACAACCCCTGCACCAGCAGATAATAATAGACCTGTATGCTCTCTGAAGGGCAGCCCGGGGCCTCCGCTCCGGTGGAATTGGCCGTGTCGCCAGATACCCACGTCTGACAGGCAAGTACCTGTCGAATGTGGGCATTCGACAGCACAGAGAACATCGAGCGATGGAAGTGTAGCCCGGGGCCTCTGCCCCGGGAGGTACCTGCAGGTGTGCCAGAGGTCCACATCTGACACAAGCCAATAACGAAATCGCAATGAATCCCTCAAGGTAATAGCGTAAACTGATATGCCTATCCCTCCTGACATTGTCGCCAGGGTGAGAGAGGCCTCCGACATCGTGGAGGTGATCTCCCGCTTCGTCCCCTTGAAGAAACAGGGGAGGAGATTTGTGGCTCTCTGTCCTTTTCACAGCGAGAAGGCCCCCTCCTTCTCGGTTTCGCCCGACAAGCAGCTCTATTACTGTTTCGGATGTCAGGCCGGCGGCAACGTCATAAGCTTCCTTATGGCTCACGAGAAGATGGAGTTCACCGAGGCCGTCAAATATCTGGCAGACTCAGCCGGAATAAAGATTCCGGAAAAGAGAGAAACTCAGAAGGAAACTGAAAGAAAAGCGGAGCTGTGGCAGGCAAACAACTTGGTCCTCGACTATTTTTCCCGCTGCCTCAGGAACGAGAGAGTCGGGAAGCTCGCCAGAGGCTATCTTGCCAAACGAGGTATCGACAAGAAAGCTGTCGACGCCTTCAGCATCGGATACGCCCCAGACATGTGGGACGGTCTGATAAAATATGCCAAGATCAAGAAATTCGATTTGAAGATCTTAGAGGAGGCTCATCTTCTCCAAAGAAGTGAAAAGAGCGGTGACCTCTTCGACTTCTTCCGGGGACGCCTCATCTTTCCGATCCATGCTGTCTCGGGCAAGATTCTGGGCTTCGGGGGGCGGGCATTGAAGGATGACCAACAGCCCAAATACTTGAACTCCCCGGAATCTCCTATATATCAAAAAAGAACAGTCCTCTATGGGCTTTATCAAACCAAAGATAATATCGAAAAGAAAAAAGTGGCGATACTGGTAGAGGGATACACCGATCTCGTATCCCTCTATCAGTGCGGATTCGACAATATCGCCGCAGTCTCCGGAACCGCTTTCACATTAGAGCAGGCGAGGCTCCTCTCTCGGTTTGCAGATGAAGTTTTCGTCCTCTTCGACAGCGACCAGGCCGGAAGCTCGGCGGCTTTGAGGTCTGTGGAGCATCTTTTCGCTGCCGGCTTAGAGGTGAAGCTGATTGCCCTTCCTGCCGGAGAGGACCCGGATTCGCTTATACGGGGGAGGGGACCAAAAGCCCTCGAGGAGCTATTAGCAACACCGCTCTCGTTCTTCGAGTTCAAAGAGAGACAATTCGGCAAGCCTTTTTCTGAACTGACTATGCGGGAGCAGGAGGAGTTCTTGAAGGAGATGGCGGATCTGGCCTCTCAGATTGGCGGCTTAGATCGTCGCTCCCTCTTCGTGGAGAGCCTGGTTCAGCATTTCAAACTGCGAGACGAGACGGTGAGAGGTTTCCTCAGGAGAAGGAAGTCCACCAAGGAGAAGGCAGAAGAAAAGGTGAGCGAACGCGGGGAGGAATCTATCGAGGTCGAATTCATAAACTTGCTCGTCACTCGCAAGGATTTCATCCCAGAGGCAAAAAAGACCATATCCCCGGAGACCTTCCAGGAGCCTGGCTGTCGAGAGGTTTTAGGTTCCATATATGAAGCTTCTGAAGAGGAGGGAGAGATTTCGTTTCAGGACATCTTTGAGCTGGCCTCTGACCAGAGGGCCAAAGATGCCGTTTTGAGGAGCGCTCACGTCGATTTCGGAGAGGTCTCCCCGGAGTTGCTGTTCGAGGATTATCTGAGAAAATTCAAGTCGCGGGAGATTTCGGCTCGCCTCCGCAAGTTGAAGAGAGCTGTGGAAGTGGCGGAAAAATCCGGCGACGCAGTGAAGACCAACCAGCTTCTGCGACAGTATCAAAAGCTTAAAACTGATATGGCGGGCTGGAAACCTGATCAGGGCGTCTCCGGGAGTTGATGGTGTTTGCTCGCCCCGCCCGGGAGTGACGGGTGGTGGTGAGATTGAATTCCTCTCTGAGCCAAGCGTCAGTGCAGGGCCTCCCCCTTTGGCGGTCGGAACTCCTGCTCCGGGAAACAGTTTTCCCGAAGGGCTACCTTCAATCCGATATGCTGGCAATGCCAATTATGTCTTGATATTGAACATTTGCAGTGTTATTTTCGAAGAGCACTGGCAGATTTGGAGAGAAAGATGCATAATTTCGAGTTCATCCTCCCAACCAAGATAGTATTCGGCGTCGGCGAGATTAACAGGGTCGGAAAAGAGGCCGAAAAGCTGGGGAGAAGGCCACTCCTGGTCACCGGCAAGACCTCCATGCAGAGATTGGGGATTCTCGATAAGGTGATGTCCCTTCTAAACAAAGAGGGATTGGAGGTTGTCCTCTACGACAAGATTGAACCAAATCCCCGAGTGACCACGGTAGATGAAGGCGGCGACCTGGCAAAGTCAAGCGGATGTGATTTCGTCATCGGACTGGGAGGCGGAAGCCCCATGGACGCCGCCAAGGCCATCGCCGTCAGGGCTTGCGTCGATGATACCATCTGGAATTACATTTACCACGGGCAGGGGGAGACTTT
The DNA here is from genome assembly GCA_046759085.1 of Candidatus Zixiibacteriota bacterium. Lineage (GTDB taxonomy): Bacteria > Zixibacteria > MSB-5A5 > DG-27 > DG-27 > DG-27. The sequence continues at coordinate 1,212 of JBHIBM010000053.1, read as the reverse complement.
CAGAGAGGTGGAGAGGGCTTTGCCGATAATGACGCTTCCTACCATCGCCGCCACCGGCTCGGAGGCCGACCCTGGTGGGGTAATCACCAACTGGGAAACCCACGAGAAGGCGGTGATCTTCTCTCCTCATCTTTTCCCCAAGGTCTCCATCGTCGATCCGGAGCTGACCGTGAGCGCCTCCCCGGAGATCACCTCCGACGGGGCCGTCGATATCATCTGCCACGTCATTGAGAGTTACTTCACCGCCACCTCCCCGGCACCTTTGCAGGACCGCCTCTCCGAGGGGATCATAAAGACGGTGATGGATAATTTGGAAAAGGTCTTGGGCGATCCGGAAAGCTTAGAGGCCAGAAGCAATCTATCCTGGTGCTCTTCTTTAGCCCTCTCCGGACTGATCAATTCCGGTCGTGGCGGGGGCATGCCGATGCACGCCATCGAACATGCCATCTCCGGTCACTACGACATCTCGCACGGGCGCGGCTTAGCCTTAATCCTGCCGCCGATCATGGAGTACACTCACGAATACCGGCCGGAGAAATATGCGCAGCTAGCCAAGAACGTCTTCGAAATCGATACCATCGGCCTGCCGATTCTGGAGGGTGCCAAATTGGGGGTTAAGGCTATGAGGGACTGGCTGAAATCCGTGAAGATGTACACAACGTTTTCATCTCTGGGGATCACGAGCCCCAAATACGAGCAGATGGCGGAAGATACTATCCGAGTTTACGGGGGGGGCAGAGGTTATCTGGTGAATCCTCGAAAACTCTATCGGGAGGATATAATAAACCTCCTGAAAATGGCAGAGTAAGTCGGGAGAGCTGATGCTTAAGGACCTAATCGAGATTGCCCGCCCCCACCAATGGGTGAAGAATTCCCTTTTGTTCGCCAGCTTGGTATTCTCGCAGAGCTTCACGAATCTGTTCATGGTGAAGAAAACGGTTTTGGGATTTATCCTGTTTTGTGCTCTCTCCAGTGCGGTATACATAATAAACGACATCACCGACAGAAACGCGGACCGAGCTCACCCCGATAAGAGAAACCGGCCCATTGCCGCGGGGAGGCTGTCGGTGAACGTGGCCTTAGTCTTGGCGCTGTTGCTCTTGGCGTTCTCGCTTATCGGGAGCTTCTGGCTCAGGACTAATTTTGGCTATTGCGCTTTAGGATACCTCGGACTGAATCTGGCATATTCGTTTCTCTTAAAACATGTCGTCA
>JBHIBM010000052.1:0-9333 GCA_046759085.1 Candidatus Zixiibacteriota bacterium | reverse complement strand
ATCCGGATGTTGAGAGGGCCTTATGTGATAAAGACAGTATGCTCCCTTTGGACCAGTTAGAGCAATTGATAATCGATGTCAAAAAGACTGAGAATTCAGTCCGGTCGGCCTGACGGCTCGTGGATCAGTTCATTGTCATTCTGTGAATTTCCTGCAATAGGGCACTCTCCAGTTCCGCCTCCTTTAGTTTTCTGACAACTCTCCCCTTTCTGAAGAGAAGGCCAACCCCCTTGCCAGCGGCGATGCCGACGTCAGCTTCTCGGGCCTCTCCAGGACCGTTGACGACGCAACCCATGACAGCAACCTTCAACGGTGCCTCTATCTTGGCAATCTTTTTCTCCACTCTTCTGACCAGTCTCTCTAAATCTATCTCACAACGTCCGCAGATCGGGCAGGAAATCAGAATCGGTCCCTTTTGTCTCAGATCTAAGGACTTCAAAATCTCAAAGCCGATCTTCACCTCCTCTACCGGATCTCCGGTCAGGGAAACCCTCAAGGTGTCGCCAATTCCCTCCACCAGAAGCGCACCCAGGCCAACTGCGGATCTCATGCTTCCGGTCAGGAGGGGCCCGGCTTCGGTGATTCCCAGATGTAAGGGATAGTCGGTTTTCTTGGAGATCAGACGGTAAGCCTCAATCGTCACCGGGACGGAAGAGGATTTCAAAGATAGAACGATGGCGTTGAAGTTCAGGGAGTCTAATAGCTCCACCTGCCTGAAAGTGGCCTCCACCAGAGCTTCGGGAGTGGCGTGCCTGTATGTCTTCAAGAGGTCTTTGGGGAGCGATCCGCTGTTGGCCCCAATCCTTATAGGAACCCCCCGATCGGCAGCCGCTTTCACCACCTCCTTCACCTTCCAGGTCGCTCCGATGTTGCCGGGATTGATCCGAAGCTTGTCAACCCCCGCCTTCAACGACTCCAGCGCCAGCCGATAGTCGAAGTGGATGTCGGCAACAATCGGTAGGGAGGTTTTGTTCTTTATCTCCTTTAGAGCCTCGGCAGCTTGCCGGTTGATTACTGCCAGGCGGACAATCTCGCAACCGGCTTTCTGGAGCCGGCGTATCTGTCTTAGGGTGGCAGGTATATCTCTGGTATCGGTGGTGGTCATCGATTGAACTGAGACGGGGTGATTGCCACCGATTTTTATCCCGCCGATTTTAACCGCTCGTTTTCTTTTGCGCCTCATAACTTGGCCAATCTAGGTGAAGCCACAATTCGTGTCAATAGACGTGAATGGTGAATGGCAAATAGTGAATAGCAAACAGTGCCGTATTCTGTCGCTTCGGGATAAACCTCGACTGGAATGGAACAGGCAAGTTGACGTCGCGTATATTCCCTCCTATCTCCTATCTCCTATCTCCTATTCCCTATTCCCTGTTTCCTGTTTCCGATTCCCTGTTCCCTGTCTTGATTTGAGTTGACAGGCGATTTGGTTTTTCCGTTCTTTGATCTGATACTGATGAAGTTCTTCCGAACGAAAATCTTCTGGTATTTGGCTTTACTATTAGTCCTCCTTGCGGCCGTCGCTCTCATCTATTCTCGCCTGGAAAACAGAGGTACCCAGAGAACAGAGAAGAGGTTCATATCCACCTTTGTGGAGCTCTCGGTTGCTCAGAAGATGTTCGAGCAGCTACCGGAGGAGTATGACTCCGCCAGGAACGAGATTTTGAGCAGAAACGAATTCAGCCGGGAGGATTTTTCGGCCTTAGAGGAGGCTTACAGAGAAGAGCCAGAAAGATGGGTGAAGGTCTGGCAGGAGGTCGTTAAGAGACTGGAACAGCTGAAGGAGGAAAGAGGAAAAAGGCCAGCGAGAGTTAAGAAACCACCGCCCGAGGAGAGGGCAGTCCCACCGTAGCCGTTCAAGAAAGGGTCCACTCCTCCACGAAGGCCCCCGGGAAGTGGGCAATCTCGGTCTTTTCACCCCTTTGGGAGATGGCCACTACATCGAAGCGCACCGGGAGATCGTGAAGCTCGTTTTTCGAGAGGTAGAGTTTCGCGGCTTCGATCAGGTTTTTCTTCTTCCTGGGACCTACCCACTCCACCGGCTCCCCGAAGGAGCCAACCCTCCCGAATTTCACCTCGACAAATACCAGGAACTCCCCCTCCCGGGCGATTATGTCGACTTCCTTGTGATCGATTCTGAAGTTGCGGGCGATGATTTCAAATCCTTTGGATGACAGAAAGCGAGAAGCGATAAGCTCTCCCTTTCTCCCCTTTTCAACTTTCGATTTCGGCAACAATACTCCTTGTCGGGGGGGAGATTTTCTCAGATCAGGTTTTCCAGATTATCCCAGAATCCGGGGAAGGATTTCTCGACGCACTCAGCATCCCTAATCACCGTCTCCCCCTGGGCCACCAAACCCGCAATGGCGAAGGCCATGGCGATCAGGTGATCTCCGGCGGTATCGATCTCAGCTCCCTCCAGGCTCGCCTTGCCCTCAATCACCAGCCCATCTTCCAGCTCACCAACCTTGGCACCCATCTTACGCAGGTTGGCATATATGGCCTTGATGCGGTCGGTCTCTTTGGTCCTCAATCCCTGAGCACCGCGGATGACGGTGGTCCCCTCCGCCTGGGTTGCCATCACCGCCAGAACCGGAATCTCGTCTAAGAGGTTCGCGATCAGACTTCCGCCAACCCGCCGCGATTTCAGTCCCGCAGTTCGGATGGAGACATGAGCCAACGGCTCCTCACAGACCTCCCGGCGCTCCCGAATGGTAACGTTGCCGCCCATGCGCTTGAGCAGTTCCAGAAAGCCGGCCCTGGAAGGGTTGAGGCTGAGATTCGGAAAATTGACGTTGGAATTCTTCAACACCGTGGCGGCGGCAATGAAGGGAGCGGCAACGGAAAAGTCGTTGGGAATTTGGATCTCCCGCCCGCTGAGAAGCTCCGGCTTACTGATGACGATGTTCATCCCCTTAAACTCAGTCTCATTTATGGACTGAGCCTTGCGCAGGCGGTAGCTCAAATCGTCGCGGCTTTCGGCCCTTTTATCCCGGTGATCCAGCGAGACCGTTCCCAGCTCCACCCCGAAACACTTCAGCAGTCGCTCGGTGTGGTCTCTGGTGGGGATCTTCTCCATCACCGTGGTCTCTCCCTCGGCGTAGAGACCCGCAAGCAGGATCGCCGACTTGGTGAGTGCCGAGGGAAAGGGAAGAGAATAGTGGATTCCGATGAGAGGTCCCCCGGTGATATTAAGGGGAGCCCCGGCGCCCTCGGGGTGGACTATGTTCGCTCCCATCTGAATCAAGGGGTCTATGACCTCCTCCGGAGAGCGCCGCTGGAGATAGGATCCCCCCTCAATCTCGCAGCTGAAGGATTGAGGGGCCAGAATCGCCGCCAACAGATACATGGTGGTGTCGGAGTTGCCGGCATCCAGGGGCTGTGATGGTGCGGTCAAACCATCGCGACCGACACCAGCTATCTTCAGATCCCTTCCCTCTAACTCGCAAGCGACTCCTAAGAGCCGGAGGCAATCCAAGGTCCTTTTACACTCCAGACTATCCGAGAAATTGCGGATAAGACTCTCACCCTCCGAAATTGCAGCCAGAATTGCCGCCTGATGCGAGATGGAGCGATCGCCGGGCAGCACCACCTCCCCTTTTAGTCTTCGGCTCCTCTTTACAATCTTGTCCATGCTTTCTGTGGTTCCAAAAAAGACTACGAACTAATGACTCACGATGTTACGAGAAGTTCACCTCCGAGAATATATCCATTTCCGATGCGAAGGTCTACAGAAATCTATCGGAAAAATGAGACTATCATCTTAGGATACTCAGATTCACATGCTCTCCGGAGATTCCATCCCCAGCAATCTCAGTCCCTCTTTCAGGACAGTCCAGGTGGCTTCGGCTAAAGATACCCGCGCCGACCGCAGATTGGAATCCTCACACAGGATCCTCTGCGACTGGTAGAAGCTGTTGAAAGCGGAGGCCAACTCCAAAAGATAGGAGACCAGATGATACGGTTCGTAATCGAAAGCTGCCCTCTGGAGATGTTCGGGAAAGCGGGAGAGGAGCATTATCACCTTCTGCTCCTGGGCTCCCGACAACAAGGATAGATCCGGGTGGGCAGGTAGAGGTTCGCCATAACGCCTCATAACCGAGGCCAGACGGGCGTGGGTATATTGCAGATAGGGGCCGGTCTGACCCTCGAAGTTCAAGGCCTCCTCCCAGGAGAAATTTATGTCCTTGTTGCGGCGAGCGGATAGATCCCAGAAGACGACCGCTCCGACTCCAACCTGCCTGGCAACCCGGTCCTGATCCTCAAGCGTTGGATTTTTCTCCTCGATAATGCTTTTGACCAACTCCACGCTTTTACTGAGAACATCCTCCAAGAAGACGATGTTCCCCTTTCTGGTGGACATCGCCCCTTTCTCGAACTTTATCCACCCCAACTCTATGTGGTGACAGTCTTTACTCCAGGGGTAGCCCATAAGTTCCAGCACCTTGAACACTTGCTGGAAATGAAGCCTCTGGGCTGAACCCACGACGTAGAGGTTTTTATGAAATTTATAGGTCTCGTAACGATAGATGGCGGCGGCGATGTCTCTCGTGGCGTAGAGAGTAGCCTCATCCCTTTTCTTCAAGAGGCACGGTGGCATTCCGTATTTCTCCAGATCAACGATCAGGGCATCCTCGCTCACCCTGGTCAGGCCCGCAGACTTCAAAGCCTCAATAGTCTTATCTATGTAAGGGTTGTAGAAGCTCTCGCCGGCGTAAGAATCGAATTCAATGCCTAACATGCGGTAGATGCGGTCGAAATCCTGCAGGCTTAAGTCCTTGAACCTCCTCCAGAGCTCGGAGGCCTCGGCCTCCCCCTTCTCCAATTTCCTGAACTCCTCGCGAGCTTTTTCCTCCAAGCTCGAGTCGGTTTCGGCTCTTTTGTGAAATTCGACGTAGAGATCGTAAAGCTCCCCGATAGGATCTTTCTCCAGACGAGCCTCATCTCCCCAGAGCTTGAAGGCGGTGATGAGCTTCCCGAACTGCGTCCCCCAATCCCCCAGATGGTTGACCCGAACCAGCTTATAACCGAGCTTGGAGAAGATGTGATAGAGGGCGTTCCCTAAAACCGTGGTGCGCAGATGTCCGACCCCGAAAGGTTTGGCGATATTAGGGGAGGAGAAATCGATCACGATGATTTTCCCCCGGCCTTCATCGGAGAGCCCGAAATCCTCTGCTTGAGAGATTATCGAGCTGACGACCTCAGTTGCTAATATGGCCGGGTCTGCGAAGAAATTGAGATAGGGTCCGGTAGCCGCTATCCTGTCAATTGAGGCTCGAGGTGATAATCTCCCCGCCAGTTCGGAGGCGATCGCCTGAGGGGGTTTTTTCAACCTCTTACTGAGCAGATGACAGGGGAAGGCCAAGTCCCCGAAGCTCTCGTCGGGAGGATACTCCAATCTGGAGGCGATCTCCTCCGGTGGGACTTCGGTGGTCTCGGAAAGAAGAGAAACCACTTCCTTTTTGAAGGAACTCATCCGCGGTTTAATCCACAACTGATCACGGTTCTGTTTACCTCAGGTGGAGAAGAACTCGCCGCGACATACCGGTCGCGATTGACCTGTAATATAAATATGGTCATCGGAGTCTTTCCAGTCAACCGCGAGCTCCCCCCCGGGAAGCTCAACCACAACCCGGCGCGAGGTCTTCTCCTGCATCGCCCCACTGGTCACCGCCGCCGCCGCCCCGCTGGCGCAGGCCAGGGTGGCCCCGGCACCTCGCTCCAAGACCTTCAGGGCCAATCGGCCTCTGTTTTTGACCAGAGCGAAACTGACGTTGACCCCTTCGGGAAAATGGCCACTATCTTGAATCTCGTGCCCTAACTTCCGCCAGTCGAAGTCGAAATCACCCACGAAGAGGACCGCATGAGGATTGCCGATGGAGAGGGCCGAAAGCTCCACTTCGCTCCCGGCAATCGTCACCGCTTTGCCGATGTGGGTCTCCCCCTCGCCCGTCATCGGAAGCGACTTCTTCTTAAGGTCTGGCGATCCCAAATCAGTCCTGATGGTGTAAGGCTTGCCATCACCCCCCACCTCCAGAATCTCGGATAGGGTGGTAACGCTTTTGGTGTCCACCCGGACCGATTTCCTTTTAGTGTAACCGACATTGTAAGCGAAGGCGACTGCTCCCCGGATGCCGTTCCCGCACATTCCGGTCTCGCTTCCGTCGGGGTTGAAAATCCTGACAGAATAGTGGCCCCGGCCGACAATCTTGAAGAGAATAAGACCGTCGGCGCCGACGCCCCGCTGGCGGTCGCACATCTCCATCGCCAATCTCGGCAGCTCTCTCCCCTTTAAGTCTTGACGGAGATCATCGATGTAAAGGTAATCGTTACCTACAGACTCTATCTTCGAGAATTTGACCTTTAACATTACAGCAACAGATGAAGTTGGTCCACCTCGGATGAAACCCAATTAAACATCTTCTTTAAACATTCGCAATACCTTTTTCCGAGTTGACGAATTGGGTTGCAGAATAGCACGGGGCTCCGCGACAACGGAGTTACTGCGGGTGTTCTCGAGAATCCGTACGAACCTCGACAAATAAATCCTTCTCCCACATCGACCACCACGAGGTAGAGATCTGAGTGGAATCTCAGTTGCCTTCAGCCTCATTCCTCACTGATCAACTTTTCTACTCACCCTGCAAAGTCATCTGAGGCGGAACTTACATTGAACAGGAACGTTAAAGAGGTCGAAATGGGCAGAAAAAAGTCTTGACAAATTCGGCTTTGCCCCTAAATTGTTCCCTGAATTCTGCTCTGGGCTGAAAAGTAAACGAAGAAAGGCCTGGAGACAATTTTCTCAAGGTGTTGCTTATCGCCGAAAGCTAAAGGGTTTTGAAGCCGCCGAGGTCAGAGGATCTCATGAGGCGGGAACAGGATTCGACAAAGTAGGTTTTTGGTTCTGGCGATGCCCTTTAGCAATCTGCGACATCTCCTCAACAGCCGAAGGCTAATCCAGTTGTCTTTGGACAGCAGGACTTCGGTGGGAGGGGCAATAGCCTCGTTTCTCTTTCTGGCGGTTATCTCCTGCCCCGGCCTCCACGCCACCACCCGGACATTTGACGGGGATGTCCACATACTCAGCTCCGACGAAGAGGGCCTCACCCTCCTCTACAAACCGGGAGAGCTCAAGCATCGAAAAACGAGTGAGGGAGGACAACAGTTCGACCTTCTGGGGATAGAGAACAGCTATCTCGGCAGAGATCTGGGCGCTCCCCGATTGCCCAGAAGAAACATCTTCATTGCCATCCCTCCGGGAAAGACCGCCCGATTCGAAGTGAAAACCGGCACCTTCTCGGAATACGGCCCCTTTAACATTGCTCCCTTCCCGCAAAGACTGTTCGTGGAGGAGATACCACCTCCGATTCCTCTGAAGTTGTCGCCCCGATACTCAAGGGACGAATTTCTACCGAGGAGAATCGCTCGTAAGGGTCCGAGAGAACATATCCGCGATTTCAAAGTCCTGGAACTGGTGCTCTCGCCGGTCAGGTACAATCCGATCAGCGGGAAGGTAAGATTCTATCGAGAAATCACCGTCTTCGTCTCCTTCGTCGGTAAAGCTCCAAAGGGAGGTTTTACGCTGCCCCCGGAAAGGGATCTATTTCGGCACCTCTACAGACAGACGATCATAAACTATCCGGAGGCCAGGAACTGGAAAAGGCTTGGTGGAGAGCTGCAGAAGGCTCAGATGAGTCTCGGCAGCCCCTTCGACTCCGCCGGGGTGTGGTATCGGATGAAGTTGAAGGACCAAGCGACATATAAAATTGACAACCTCACCCTGTCGCAAGCGGGGGTTAACACCGGCAGCCTTGATCCCAGGAGCTTCAGAGTTTTCACCGCAGGCGGGAGAGAGCTACCGACTGACAATTCGATTGCGGCTCCCGAACTCAAGGAGATACCGATCTATCTGGTCGGTGAAGAGGACGGCTCATTCGACTCCGGCGATTATCTCCTCTTTTATGGGATCGGCACCGAGGGCTGGGAATACGACCAGCAGAACCAGGAGTTTACATATTACCGCCATCATTACAGCGACACCAACTCCTACTGGTTGACCTTCGGGACGACCCAGTTTCCTTCTCCCCCAAAGAGGATGGCTACAATCTCGGGGGCACCCGCAGATCCTAATCCGGTGGTGAGGACCAAAACCATCTCCCGGCTGCACGTTGAGAACGATAAGACTCTCGGCGGCGGGGGAGATTATTTCAACTGGTATTGGCTGAAGGGGGAAGATTTCAGCCAGTATTCCACCTTGAATGGAGTTCTCACCAGCGAAGCGGGATTGGTGAAGGTGGTGAGCAAGAGCGGAACCTGCAACATCAGAGTGAATGGCAGTTGGGCTTCCGTCATCTCGCAGAGCTACAACAAAACCACCGCAGAGACCAACGACCTCCTGGAGGGAATGAACCAGTTCGATTTCTCATTCTCCAAGGAGGTTTATCTAAATTACTACGAGGTTGAATACTCCCGTCTGCTCTCGCTTTACGAGAACCAGTTTCTCTTCCAGGCTCCGATCGGCTCCGAGAACTTCGAGTATCGTATCGGAGGATATTCGGGCAGTGATTTCGTCCTCTTAGAAGTGACCGACCCCTTGAACTGCGCGGTCATCTCCGGTCTGGAGATCGACGGTTCCACCCTCATCTTCCAAGACCGGGGTGACTCTGAAAGACCTAAGCTCTATTTCCTGGGGGAGGCCGCCGCCCACAAGAAGCCCCTTTCCATCACCTCCTACCTCCCGGATAACCTGCGCGCCACCACCAATCGTTATGATATGCTTCTGATCGTTTACGACGATTTCTACCAGGAAGCTCAAAGGTTGGCCAATCACAGGCAGCAGCTCTCGAGCTTGGCGGTGAGACTCGTCAAGATCTCCGAGGTATACAATCAGTTCTCCTGGGGAGTCTTCGACCCTCTGGCGATCCGTCACTTCCTGAAATACACTTTTCAGAACTGGAGCAAGCCATCTCCGACTTACGTCTGTCTCGTGGGGGATGGCACTTACGATTATCGGAACAGCGAGGGGACAAATGCCAGGAACTACCTCCCCCCGTTCATAGCCGACAACAGCGCCGCCGATGAGAACTACATCTATTTCGGAGATTACGGCAAGCCGGATGCAGACTCCAACGGCACCGTGGACATGTTCATCTCGCGCATTCCGGCACAGAGCTCTCAGGCGCTGGGGCATGTCATCGACAAGATCATCGACTACGAGATCAACTCCCCTCCGGGGGACTGGCGCAATACCATCACGGTTGTCGCCGATGACCAGCACAGCGCCAGCAGCTCCTCAGAGTGGTTTCACACCTCCCAGGCCGAAGACTTGGCAGA
>JBHIBM010000051.1:0-9344 GCA_046759085.1 Candidatus Zixiibacteriota bacterium | reverse complement strand
TGCTCAGAGTTAGAGGTGAAGGCAAAAAGATCGGTATGCTACGCTTGATTACCATCTGGCCCTTCCCGGAAAGCAAAGTGAGAGAGCTTGGAGCCAGAGTTAAGAAAATCTTCGTCCCGGAGATGAACTTAGGACAATTGTCCCGGGAGGTGGAAAGATTCGTAGACTGTGAGGTCGTCTCCATTCCGAAAATCGGAGGTATCGCTCACACCATTGATGAGATCTACTCAGCTCTTAAAGGAGAGGTTTAAGGCAAGTGGCCGAAGACGCTGACAGAAAAGAGGTTGCAGAGAAGCGCAGACATCGACTTTTCAAGTATCTTCGCAAGGAGGTTCTGCCTACTGCCTTCTGTCCGGGATGTGGGTGCGGCATTGTCCTCAACTGCTATGCCCACGCAGTCGACGAGCTTCAACTAGATCCCAACGACATTGTTGCTGTCACCGGAATTGGTTGTTCCTCCTGGATTCCGAGCCCATATTTTTTGGGTGACACCTTGCACACTACCCACGGCAGACCGATTCCCTTCGCCACTGGAGTGAAGGTAATGCAACCTGACAAGACTGTGGTGGTGATTGCCGGAGATGGAGACCTCATCGGCATCGGCGGGAATCATCTCATTCACGCCGCCAGGAGAAACGTCGACATCAAGGTTTTTTTGGTTAACAATCTGATTTACGGTATGACCGGGGGACAACTCGCTCCCACCACTCCCTTGGGAATTTCGACAACCACTTCTCCTCACGGCAACGTTGAGCATCCCTTCGAAATTGCCGAACTGGTGGCCGCCGCTGGAGCCAGCTACGTGGCCCGCTGGACCACTTATCATGTCTTCCCGTTGATGGAGTCGATGCAGAAGGCTTTGACCAAAAAGGGGTTTTGCTTTTTAGAAATCCGCTCCCAATGCCCCATCAGCTACGGTAGAAGAGTTGGGCAAAGGACTGGAAGTGAGGCCTTGCAGGAATACAAGGAATCCTCGGTGAGAATCGAGGATGCCGCCGAGATGAGTCCCGAGGAGCTGGAGAGAAAGATCATCATCGGAAAGCTGATTGAACGGGAGAAGGAGGAATTCACGGGCAATCTTCGCAAACTCAATGTGGAATTGAGGCAGAAGAAAATCGGCAGGAGCCCTGAAGAATGGAGCCTGTCTTGAGGGAAAAAGATTTCGAGACTTTAAGCATCAGATTCTCCGGCTTCGGGGGCCAGGGCATTGTCCTCGCCGGGGTCATCTACGGGGAGGCCGCCGTCGCCGACGGTTTGAACGCGGTGCAGACTCAATCTTACGGCAGCGCTTCTCGAGGTGGTGCCAGCAAATGCGACCTGATCATTTCTAAGGAGAAGATCTACGAGCTCGAATCATCTCAAATTGATGTCTTGATTTCCATGTCCCAGGATGCATACGAGACATACATCAAACAGCTCAAAAGGGGTGGAGTGCTGATTATCGACAAGGATCTGGTTCGCGCGAAGGCAGAGAAGGTGCAAGTTCACGAGATCAGCGCCACCGATATAGCCTTCAAGGAATTCGGGCAGAAGATTATGGGGAATATGGTCATCGTCGGTTACCTGGCCGCTTTGCTCGGGATTGTATCAAAAGAGTCGCTGAGGAAAAGCATCCGGAGACATCTGCCGGAAAAGCTCGTAGAGGACAACTTCCGTGCCTTAGAGGAGGGGCATAACTTAGGTCTGGAGAGGTCGAAGAGGCGTGAGAACTGAGATCCGCATTGCCGGCTTCGGCGGGCAGGGAGTGGTTTTGGCGGGATTACTGCTAGGAGAAGCCGCGATCCGCGATGGGAAGCAGGCGGTTCAGACCCAATCCTACGGTCCGGAATCGCGCGGGGGAGCGGCTCGCAGCGAAGTGTTGATCTCCGATGAAAAGATAGACTACCCCAAAGTGATCGAAGCCGACGTGTTGGTCGCACTTTCCCAGGAGGCTTTCGACAAGTTCCGCCCAGCTGTGAAAAAAGGTGGAACCATTATTATCGATAGAGACTTGGTCAAGGTTAAGGAGGATAGACTCCGCTCTGTGCCGTTCACGAAGATGGCGGACACCCTGGGAAAGAAGGTGGTGGCCAACTCGGTGATGCTTGGATACCTGGTGGCCTCGACAGAGGTCATCTCCGCAGAATCTATGCAGGCGGTCATACGGGAGAACGTCCCCAAACACACCATTGACCTCAACTTGCAGGCATATGATAAAGGCATAGAATTCTGGCGGCAGGAGGAGTAGTTTTGGATCCGGATCAATACAATCGGGTGGTCAAAGCCATCGGCAAAAGAGAGCTCTTCGCACAGGGGGATGAAGCTTACGCCTATGGAGCTCTATTGGCCGGTTGTCGTTTCTTTGCCGGCTATCCCATTACCCCGGCAACAGAGACTGAGGAAGTGATGTCTAGACTTCTGCCCCGGGTGGGTGGAACCCATATTCAGATGGAAGATGAGATCGCCAGCATGGGCGCCATAATCGGGGCTTCGCTGGCTGGGGTCAAATCCATGACGGTTACCTCCGGGCCGGGATTCTCTCTCATGCAGGAGAACATCGGCTACGCCTGTATGGTTGAGGCTCCTTGCGTCGTCGTCGATGTCCAGCGCTCCGGTCCCTCCACCGGGCAGCCGACAGAGCCCTCTCAGGGAGACATTATGCAGGCCCGCTGGGGCTCCCACGGCGACTACGAAATCATAGCTCTCTCTCCCAACTCCGTTCAAGAATCTTTAAATCTGACGATCGAGTGCTTCAATCTTTCTGAGCGGTATCGGAATCCGGTTCTGCTTATGACCGACGGCGAGGTCGGGCATATGCGGGAGGGGATAATCCTCCCGGATTATGGGGAGTATGAAATCAACGAAAGGGAGAAACCTCAAAGACGCCCGCAGGAGTATGTTCCCTTTCTCCCCGAGGAGGGCAAAGTGCCCCGGGTTGCCGATTTCGGTCGGGGCTATCACACCTATCTTACCGGCTTGACTCATAAGCCCGATGGTTTGCCGGCGACCGATGATGCTGAAATTCACACCCAACTTGTCACCCGCCTCTGCGAGAAAATCTCCGAGGATACCGAGAAACTCACCAAAGTTGAAGAACTCTATCTGGACGACGCTGAGGTCGCCATCGTCTGTTACGGGATCACCTCTCGAGCGGCTTCTTATGCGGTTAAGATACTGCGTTCCCGAGGGAAGAAAGTTGGCTATCTTCGATTGATAACTATCTGGCCTTTCCCTGAAAAGGCAGTTCGTCGGGTGGGGGAAAAGGTGAAGAAAATCCTGGTGCCGGAGATGAATCTGGGGCAGTTGTTTCATAAGGTCAGAGAGGCTGTGGGCCACGACACTGAAGTGACAAAGCTTTCCAGGATCGGTGGGGTTATGCACTCACCTCAGGATATAATCGAGGCCCTCAAGAATTGAAGGTTTGATGTTTAACAGAGCCGAGAGAATAAAGAGATACCTCCGGGCGGAGATGTATCCCTCCATCTTCTGTGTCGGCTGCGGGATCGGAAACGTTTTGAACAACACCCTGCGTGCAATCGATGAGTGTCGCCTCGATCTCGACAAAGTGGTGTTCCTCTCCGGAATCGGTTGCTCCTCCCGTCTCCCTGGCTACATAGATGCCGATGGTCTTCACACCACTCACGGCCGCGCTCTCACCTTCGCCACCGGGGTCAAATTAGCCAATCCGGAGTTGACGGTGATCGTTTTCACTGGCGACGGCGATTGTGCCGGGATTGGCGGCAACCATTTTATCCACGCCGCTCGCAGAAACGTGGACATGACTGTAATAGAGATAAATAACTACAACTACGGCATGACCGGGGGACAGTCATCTCCCACGACTCCGGTGGCAGGATTCACCACCACCACTCCTTACGGCTCTGTGGAGGAGCCTTTCGACTTGGCAGAACTGGCCATCGGCGCAGGGGCTCCGTTTGTCGCTAGGTGGATTCCGGGATATGCCTACGAGACCATCGCCACCATCAAGAAAGCTCTCTTGAAGAAGGGCTTTGCCTTTGTGGAAATCCTCATCCCTTGTCCCACAGGTTACGGGAAGAGGAACGAAATCGAAGAGGGAAAAGAGAGTTGGGATTGGCTCAAGGAGATGACCATTCTGAAGGGGGAGTACGATAGGCTGTCTGAGGAGGAGAAGCAACGAAACCGCAAGATGATCATCGGAGAGCTCCAGAATCTCGAAAAGAGAGAGTTCACAGAGGAGTGGGGCAAGCTGATAGAGTCGCTAAGACAGGACAGTTGACAAGGCCCTTAATATTCGTGCTATGCACCATCTGATCATCGGAAATAGCGCCAGTGGACGGAGCGCCGCCCAGGAGATTCTGAAGTGCGATCCCTCCGCGAAGATAACCATAATCTCTGAGGAAAAAAGCCCCGCATACTATCGTCCGCTTATCTCCCACCTGCTTGCAAGAGACATTGCTGAGGAAAAGATCTTCATGGAGCCCTTTAATCCTGAAGGGGAGCAAGAGGTCAACACAAGATTAGGGGAGAGGGCAACCGCAATTGACGCTCAGGCAAAGACCGTGTCCCTGGACAACGGCGAGAAGCTATCTTACGACCGACTGCTCTTAAGCACTGGAGGGAGACCGATTGTTCCCCAAATTGAGCGATTGGAAACCGATGGGGTTTATCAGTTCAACAGCTTAGAAGATGTTGAGAAGATAATCGGCTTCAGTGACAAGACCGAGCGGGCGGTGGTTGTAGGAGGAGGGCTCTCTGGCATCAGGTCTGCCTGTGCACTGAGACAGATCGGCAAAGAGGTCACCGTGGTCGAGCTTCTTGACAGGCCTCTATGGACGGTGCTCGATTCCAACGGAGCAGAAATCGTAAGAAGGCATCTGGAGTCGCAGGGAGTAAGGATAATCACGGAGAGAAGGGTGCAAAGAATTCTCAGCACCAACGGTCGAGTTTCAGGTGTGATATTAAGTGATGGCCAAGGGTTGGATTGTCAAACCGTGATTCTGTCTATCGGCGTCAGACCCAATCTGGACTTGGTGGACAATATCGCGATAAAGGTGAATCGAGGGATTCTTGTAGATAGACATCTTCAGACCAGCACGTCTGGCGTTTACGCCGCCGGGGACGTTTGCGAAACTTACGATCCTACCCTTGGGGAGTTCACCGTCAATGCCAACTGGACTTGTGCGGTCCAGCAGGGAAAACTCGCCGGCAGGAACATGTGTGGTGGTGACGAGGTCTATCAGGGTTCGATTGGCACCAACTCTTTAGACCTCTTTGGGCTTGCCTGTATCACCGTGGGCGTGACCAATCCGAATGGTGGCAGATTCCAGATTGTCTCAAAGACAAACCCTGGGAGAGATGTTTACAGAAAGCTGGTCTTCAAGGGCGACTTCATCGTCGGGGCGATTTTCATTGGAGAGATTCGAGGTGCCGGAGCGATCAGCAGGTTGCTCCAAGACCGGGTGCCACTCGGAGGCATCAAGGACTCCATCTTAGAGGAAAAGCGTCCTTACGTTCAGTTCCTCCGCTCCCTTTACAGGGACGACCTCGAAGATGAAATCCCCTGGAGACAGGAGCTGTGGTCGGCGGAGAAGTACAAAAAGAAATTCGATGACGAAAGATGGCGACAGAGAGAGGGAATTAAAGAATAGCCGGGGCATTCTTGCCCGGAACTCACTAAGATGAGAAGTAACGTTTTTCAAGTAGATCTTTCCAGCGGAGAAATCAGCTCCTTCGATACTCCCTTGGAGATAGTGAGGTGGTATCTCGGCGGGCGGGGCCTGAATATGTATTACCTTTACAAATACCTGAAGCCGAAAATTGACCCGCTTTCGCCAGACAACGTCATCATCTTCGGAACCGGCCTTTTGACCGGAACAGGACTTCCCAACTCCGGACGTTTCAATATCTCCGCCAAATCCCCGGAGTCGTCTGTTCTGGGCGACTCCAACTGCGGGGGGTTCTTTGGCCCGGAGCTTCGATTTGCGGGTGTAGATCGCCTGATCATCACCGGCCGTGCGGAAAAACCCACCTATGTCTATGTTGAGGATGGTAACATTGAGTTGAGGGAGGCAAGCCGGTATTGGGGGCTCAATACTCTGGATGTTCAAAAGAGCTTGCGAGAGGATTTGGGTCGGGATATTCAGGTTGCCTGTATTGGGCAGGCGGGAGAGAACTTGGTGCGCTTCGCCAACATCATCAACGGAGTCAAGAACGCCGCCGGGCGAGGCGGTCTGGGAGCGGTGATGGGCTCCAAAAACCTCAAGGCCGTTGTCGCCAGAGGAAACCTGGGGGTGCCGATTGCCCACCCGGAGCGGTTCGTTGAAAAGGTGAGGGAGATTCGTGAATATCTCACCAACTCGAAGATCGTCCAGACCCTCGGCAGAGTCGGAACCCCTCTGTTGTATGAGGTCAGCAACCACTTAGGGGCGATCAGAACCAACAACAGCCAGCTCAATGCCTTCGGAGACACCTTGGATGCCGAGGTCGTCCACCAATACGTGGAGAAGATGCTCTCCTGTTATGCTTGTGTAGTGCACTGCCGTCACCGCAATTACGGGGGTGAGGGACCGGAATACACCACCACTGTCCTTCTGGGTGCCAACGTGGGAATATCTGACACCCAACAGATGGTCGAGCTGAACAACCTGTGTAACGATTTGGGCATGGATGTCTCCTCCACCGGAACGATCATCGCCTGGGCCATTGAGCTTTTCCAGAAAGGTTATCTGAACAGGAAATCCGCCGGCCGCGAGCTCAAGTTCGGCGATTACGAGATGGTCAGATCTTTGATGACGGATATCTCTCGAAGAACAGGCTTAGGCGATGTCCTGGCGGAGAGCACCCGGGCGGTGAAGCACTTTGGCGAGGAAACCAAGGATTTCTTGATTGCCGTTAAGGGATTGCCTCAATCGGATCCTCACGACTGCCGCTACCTGAAGAGTTTCGCCCTGGGGATTGCGGTCGCCTCCCGGGGTGCAGACCACCTCAGAAATCGCCCCACTCTGGACATAATGGATTTGCCGCCGGAACTGATGAAGAAGATATACGGCGTCCCCATCGACGATAATCCGACCTCGTATCGTACTAAGGAGCATATGGTTTATTTCCACGAGAACATTTACTCCATAATCGACTCTCTTGGAATCTGCAAGTTCGTCTGTCACGGGTTCAACAGCCCTCGTCTTCTTGGGTATGAGCATTTTCCTGATCTGATCAAGGTTGCCACTGACCTTGATTTCACCAGAAAGGATTTTGAGGAGATCGCCCAACGAATCGTTGATCTGGAGCGGATGATAAACAACAGAGAGGGGATCACAAGGAAAGATGACACTCTCCCCAAGCGGTATTTCGACGAGCCGATGAAGTTGAGGTTGGGTAAAGGTCATCGTGTTGACCGCGAAAGGTTTCAGGAGATGCTTTCGGCGTATTATCGGCTGAGGGGATGGGATGAGAACGGCTCTCCCTCACCGGAGCGCATAAGACAATTAGAGAGTTTGTATGGCTAAGAAGGTTTATGCCAACTTCAGGCTCTGCACCGGCTGCGAACTGTGCAGTTCCGCCTGTTCGGTGACGAACTTCGGGCTGAACAATCCCAGAAGGTCAGGAATCACTATCAAGCGTGACCTCTTCGAACGTTACGAAGTCCAGCATATTTGCCGCCATTGTGAGGAGTCTCCCTGTGTGGAGGCCTGCATCTCCGGGGCGATGATCAAGAACACCGAAAATGGTTTGGTGGAACACGACGAGGCTAAGTGCGTCGGTTGCTGGAGCTGTATGATGGTCTGCCCTTACGATGCCATTGTTCAAATCAGGTTGGAGGTTGAAGATAGAATAGTTGCTTTCAAGTGCGATGGTTGTCCGGAGCGCGACACTCCCGCCTGCGTGGAAGTCTGCCCCACGGAGGCCTTGGTCTATCAGTGAAATGTCAGGGCAAAAGGGTTCCCGACAGAAAGAGTTGGAGTCACAAGGATGGAGTAGGCGTTTCATCTCTGAGGGCGAACGACTGAAGGAGGTAGTGGAGATGTATGAGTCTATAGGTTTCGAGGTTCACTTGGAGCCGGTCATCGCAGGCGAGATCGAGGAGGAATGTGACCTCTGTTTTGAAACAGAGGCTAAGACCTATTATACGATATATACACGCCCATCAAAAAAGGAAGGGATTAGATGAAAGCCGCAGTTTTTTACAGACTGAACCAACTGCTGAAGATTGAGGAGGTCAAAACTCCCGCTCCTGAAAGGGGAGAGATACTGGTCAAGGTTGCCGCCTGCGGGGTGTGCCATACCGACCTTCACTACATTGACCATGGAGTGCCAACTTTCAAGAAACCCCCGATGATCCTGGGACACGAGTGCTCTGGCACCGTTGCGGAGTTGGGGGAGGGAGTTGACAATTTCCAGAAGGGCGATAAGGTGCTGCTTCCCGCGGTTCTCACCTGCG
The DNA here is from genome assembly GCA_046759085.1 of Candidatus Zixiibacteriota bacterium. Classification (GTDB taxonomy): domain Bacteria; phylum Zixibacteria; class MSB-5A5; order DG-27; family DG-27; genus DG-27. Next base: position 946 of record JBHIBM010000051.1, on the reverse strand, counting down.
GGGTCTGCGATTTCTGTCGTACCGGCAGAGAGAATATCTGCGAGAAGATGGTAATGTTCGGCAACCATGTCGACGGTGCCTACGCCGAATACGTCATCGCGCCTGCCAAGGATGTCTTCACCTTGCCGGATGAGATTCCGTTGGAGGAGGGCTCCATCATTGCTGATGCCATCTCCACCCCCTTTCATGCCGTCAAGAATAGGGGAGAGGTTCGACCTGGCGACACGGTGGTGGTCTTTGGTTGCGGGGGCATAGGGGTGAACATAGTGCAGGTGGCCGCCGCTGCGGGCGGCACTGTCATCGCGGTTGACATTTCCGAGGCCAAACTTGAGTGGGCCAGGAAGCTGGGTGCAACCCACACCGTCAACCCCTCCAAGGTGGAGAAGTTGGGGAAAGAGATAAGGAAACTTACCGGTGGAGGCGCTGACGTTGCCTTCGAGGCCATCGGCAAACCGGAGACAATTCAATCTGCATTCGGAACCTTGCGAAAAGGAGGCAGGCTGGTCGTTGTCGGTTACTCTGCCGAGGACATCAAGTTGAGCGCCGCCCGGATTATGTTCTTCGAGATGGAGGTTGTCGGTTCTCTGGGCTGCCGACCGGTCGATTACCCGAGATTGATCGAGATGGCTAGAGTCGGGAAGATCAAGGTTGCGGAGTTGGTCACACACAAGTTACCCCTCTTCGAGATCAACGAGGCCCTGGAGATGCTGCGCCGCGGGGATGAGTCGGTCCTGCGCTCAGTTGTAATTCCCTGAGAGGGTGTGCTCAGCGAGCCGGCCTTTTCAATGCCTGCGTTCTGCTGAAGTAAACGCCGGGCATCTTTTGGACTAAATTGTGCGGGCAGAAATTCAATAGGAAGGTAGGTAGAATGAGCGAGGGCATAAGTTTCGAATTCTCCGAAGACCACCAGATGCTCCGGGAGGTGGCCCGGAAATTTACCGACAGC
>JBHIBM010000050.1:0-9479 GCA_046759085.1 Candidatus Zixiibacteriota bacterium | reverse complement strand
AGCCCCCGTAGCTCAGGTGGATAGAGCACCGGCCTCCGGAGCCGGGTGCACAGGTTCAAGTCCTGTCGGGGGTATTTTCTTTCTGTCATCTCACGTTCGGTCTTCTCGCCAGGATAGGCGTCATCTTTTTTTGTTGATTCTGTTCGCATTTGTATTTATAATCTGAGCGAGCCGAATTGCGACCGAGGCTGTATGGTCGCTCAAATACCTGCATGCTCCCAGTGGTTCTATTTACTGGAGAAGCTCAAGGTCGAGAGACTACAGCAGAGAAGTTGGTTCTCAAAGGCAAAGGTTCTGTTTGCTGACAGAGGTTAACCACCGGAAGAGGTTTTGAGAGGAAAAGTTATGTCAACAAGCGCTTTCGTTTTGGTGGAGATGGCTCCTGGCAAAGTCAGGGATGCGCTGCGGATCCTGAAGGGTAATCCCAACATAAAGGTGGCCACCGCCGTCGCGGGAGCATACGACATCGTTGTCACCTTGGAGGCCGATAACCACAACGCCATCTCCAAGATAATCACCGACGAGGTCCATGAGCTCGAGGGGTTGGTGAAAACCACCACCCTGATTGCCTTCGAGATCGAATAGTTGCAGCACCGCCGGTGCTGCCTTATGGCTAACTCCCGGCAGTCCCACGCCATCCGGGGGTGTGGCTGATGAGACTTTTGGGAACCACCAAGATTTGTTGGGTTCAACGAGACAGAGGTTAGCTGTGAGAAGAAAGATTTCTTTTGTGGCAGCTTTGTCTGTCTTGCTTGTCTTCTCTCTGAACGCGGCAGGACGATGTGGGCTTGAGAGGATGGTCAACTTTCGTATAACTCTCCCGCTGGAGGAGTTTGCCGAGAAGGACAAGGGTCTGGCGCTGACCAGCGGTTGTCTGGGAGCGGGGCTGTTGTATGACCTAAGTGGTGGTGTGGCTCTCTGTGGGAATTTCAACTACCGCCATTTCGGCGCCGATCTCCTCTCCGACTCGCTGGGAGGGAGCTGGCAGGTTTTAAGCCTCACCGGGGGTTTGCGCCTAATCCGGGGCAAGGTTGGTCCCTATATTCCCTATTTGGAATTGGGGGGGGAGCTTCCGGCCGGATCTAGGAGTCTCAACGCCGACGCTGGATCCGTGTTTGTCCTACGAGCGCAGTTTTGGGCTGTACGGAGGCATGGGGTTGAAGAGTGGAAGTCGAGGTGGGGTGGCGTATGAATTGGCGGTCAAGTTCTATCGTTTGACAATTGAGGAGGACGACCTGGCTCCCCGATATGAGTTCTTTGTCGCTCCCCCGTCGGAGATAAGCGGCAACTTCTATTATTTGACCATTGAAGGTGTAGTTCACTTCGATATCCCGATTGGTTTCTGAATTTCAGCGACACAGAAAAACAGGGCAGGGTTTGGGGAAACCCTGCCTTTTGAATTCTGTCTGAAAATGAAATTGAAATCGGCAGGAGTGGGAGCTAGCAACACCGGTGGAGAGAGAACACCAATGCGCTCCCCAGCAACGCTCATCAGATGCTTGCGTCAATACATTCAAGATACTAGGTTGATCTCCGTTAATGACCGACTAATATGATGTTTCTAAGGAGCAGAAGAATAGTCCTGTCAGTTGCCCTTTTGATAACCGCGATAGGGCTCCTTTTCGCTTTCAGACACGATTACTTATTCAGGCTTCTCCTGATTTTCAGCTCCGACAAGAGCTTCCTGCCTCACACCATCGAGACGATTAAGGTCTTACCATACTTCTTGATGCTCATTGGACTTCTGTTCCCGTTTCTGCCGAGTCTGCTGTCGAGGTTGTCTGGAGCAGTCAGACGACATTTCGGGGCAGATGATAAAAGGCTCATATATGTTCTGTTCGGGCTTGCCCTCCTCTTGAGATTTCTGCCTCTGATATTGTTGGACGTCGAACCGCTGGGAGACTCTATCTGGTATGAACAAGGGGGTTACAACATCGCCAAGGGGGAGGGATACACCATTGCAGGCAAAGCGACTGCCTTCTGGCCTGTGGGTTATCCACTTTTCCTGGGGATAGTCTATTTCATCTTCGGTCATTCTCTATTCGTGGCTCGGTTTTGGACTGTAATCCTGAGCCTCTACATCTGTTTTCTCACCTATCGGATTGGCAAAACGGTGCTGGGGGATTCGCGGTCATTAGTTGCCCTTCTTTTGATAGCGACATTCCCCAGCCAGGTATTTTTCTCCAGCCTCTTCTTCTCTGAGGTTCTGTTCAGCGCCCTTTTCCTGACAGTCGTCTATTTGACTATGAAGCTCGCGGAGGGAGAAAAAGGTGGATGGCTTTGGCTGACGGTCGGCATACTCTGTGGCGGCTCTATGCTGGTACGACCGGTCACCCTCTTTTTTCCGTTGGTGATTTTCATCTTCTTGCTCTGGATTAAGAAGCAGTCGTTTAAGAGCTCTCTTCTGAGGACAGCATTGGTTATCTTCGGGATTTCGCTTTTGCTTGTTCCCTGGACGGTCCGGAATAAGAAGGTCTTGGGGCACTGGATATTGGTCTCGACCAATTCCGGTTACAATTTCTGGATTGGTAACAACCCCGAGGCCAAAGGGACTTTCACGCCCGAGGTGGCGGAGGTATTGAATGTGATCGATGATGAGGTCGAAAGGTATTACCTCGGATACCGAGAGGGCTTCAACTTCATTCTCAATCGACCGGATAAGTTCCTGTTGCTCATTCCCAGGAAGCTTTTTTACCTTTTTCTGACTGATACTTTCAGCTTTTATTATCTTCTGACTTCCGCCGGCAAAAGCAGCACGGGGTGGCTTGCGGCTGCCGGTGGGGTGTTATTCGAACTGTACTATCTGCTGATTCTCCTTCTAGGTGTGGCGGGGATTCTTCTGCCGTTTAGGGATGAGAGTCAGAGTGGAATGAAGCTGATTTACTGGGTTTTAGGCTACTGGGTTTTCTTTCACATTTTTCTCTTCACAATTGATCGTTATCACTTCCCCATAATGCCTCTTATAATCATTCTGGCGAGCAAGGCTATTTGGAGGTGGGTGGGAAGAGATGAAGCAAACCTTTAGATGCGGTCGTTAATAGTCTACGATCGTTATGGTTGCTGCAAGACATCATTCCCGCATCAGGGATCCTTCCGAGGTCTCTTCTGGTATCCACTTCTGCAAGTTGACCGCATGAGATTTCTCTCAGACCAAGAGGCTAATGCTTCTCAAGTAGATGGAAAGCTGAAGTATTCCGCTACATCATTTCCAAAGGAACGGTGTAAGGGCAAAGAGCAACGACGTTGAGCTTTTGCCCGGGATTTGAATCTCTGACTCTTCCTTGAGAAAAACCCCTTTCCTTATTGAGCAGTTTTATTTTAATTATTCAGCTAACTTTGCCGCCAGAGGCCTGCCCAAGACAGATAGGTCCATCGCCTCCGGCTGATAATATCCCATGGCTGATTCACGTATTCCCAGATTAGTCAGAAACACCGGCATCCTTCTTAACGTGGAGGTCTTCTCCAAGTTTGTGGGGATTGTTCTCTTCATGGTCGCCGGGAGGAAACTGGGGCCGGAGGGTATTGGTCTTTACGGTCTCGCTCTGGCGTTGGGAGGCATATTCTCTCAGTTACCACTTTTCGGATTTGAGAAGCTGATCTCACGAGAGGTCGCCAAAGATCTGAGCAGGGCAGGGTTCTATCTGGGGCGGGTGGTCATTCTGAAAATCATCCTGGCGATCATAGGGTTGGTTCTAATCGTCCCGGCTCTGATCGTGATGGGTTATGAGTTCGACCGGGGATGGATAGTGATGGTGGTCTGCGCTACCATCTTCTCTCAAACCTTCATCACCTTTTACAACGCTTTCTATCGGACTTTCTCCAGGGCGGAATACGAGGCGGTAGTGCGAGTGTCCTTGAGTCTCCTGACCACCGCTTTGGGGCTTTATGTTCTCTATTCGGGTTACGGTCTTCCGGGGTTTGTGATTTCACAACTGGTCTCGACACTGCTCTGTCTTTTCCTCTCTAATTTGATTGTTGGAAGAAAGATCGCTCCGTTCGAGTTCGGCCTGAAGCTCAGGGAGGCAACCTCAATTCTGAAAGCGGCCCTCCCGTTAGTTCTTTTGGGCGTTTTAGTGATGCTTTACGTTTCGATTGGAGTGATAGTCCTTTCGCAAATGAAGGGGGACTATTCCACCGGGATTTACACCGCCGCTGCCAAAATCTGGATGGTCTTCGTTTTCATTCCGGCAGGGATGATGGGGGTCTATCTTCCGACTATGAGTCGCCGTTTTCAGGAGAACTCCACGGATTTTGCGAAGATATACTGGTACGCCTTCAAGTACCTTTTCATCATAGGAATTTTCCTTGCAGTCACGGGACAGGTAATCGCTGATCGGTTAGTGGTTTTCTTATACGGGAATCAGTTCCTCGAATCTGCATATCCACTTCGGATTTTGGCCTGGGGGATGCTCATCTCCTTTCTGAACTTTGCGCTGGTCAACACCGCCGTCTCCGTTGGAAAAGAAAAGAAACTGGCCCTTCTTGCCTTCGTCGGGGTGCTTTTCAATCTGAGTTTGAACCTGGCGTTGGTCCCCAGGTGGAGTTACCACGGAACCGCCATCGCCTCGATCTCGACCGAGCTTGTCCTTTTCATCTTGAATTTCGCACTGATAAGGAAGCTTGTCTCCGGAGAGATGAGCTGGAGCAATGTGTTTGTCAAGCCGCTGGTGTCAATGGCAATAGGCCTGGTGGTAATGCTTTCCGTGCTGGAGTTGCATTTCATCCTCTCGGCGATTCTGGGCGGCGTGACGTTCACCGCCCTTCTGTTCATATTGAGGAGTTTTGACTCCGTGGAGCTGGGGCTTCTGAAGTCGTTCCTGGGTGTGAAGGCGGGGGAATAGAGTCCTAGAGATTTCAGCTTCAACCCTCCCTGTTCCCGGATTCTCGTCAGTCTCTCAGCTTTCTGTAGTCACCCTCCCGGGCCGTGATTTTCAACTCGTCGAGCTTCTCGAGAACCGGGATCATATATTTTCTGCTGGTGTTGAGCAGTTTGCGCAGTTCGCCCGCGGTGGCTTTGCCCTTCTCTCTCAGATGTTCGAGTACTGTTTTTTTGACCTCTTCAAAATCCTTAGTGGTGAGCAGAATTCCGCCTCTGAACTCGACGACCTCGCCGTGCGCAATCAAGAATTTCAGGACCTCGAAGCCTCCGGGATGGATCTTTAGAAGCTCCTCCCTGGTGGGATTGGCCAGGGGGGAGGAGGCGATCGACTTCAACAGCTTGTCTGCGATCTCCTTTTGCTCCTCCGTCAACTGGGGGGCGAATGCACTCAACCTCAGAAATGCCCCCTGTCGAGATATTTTTCCTCTGGATTCGAAGTGGGAAAGGAGTTTCTCGGCGAGGGAAGCCTCGAGCCGGTATCTGCTGACGAACTCCGCCACTTTTATCCCCGGCAGATGCGGTCTTTCCCGGTGCTCCTTTTGGAGGGAGTCGATCGTCTGTCTCTCGATCTCGTCTATATGGGCAGGATCACCGTAAAGGTCTCCTAATCTGACGAGCTTTCCATCATCCGCCAGCAGGGTCGCAGTCTCGGCTATCTCCCGGTGGTGGAGACGGGCATTCTTTGAAAGCACTTTTACGGAGGCAACACCTCTTTTCTTGACCTCGGAGACGATCAACTTTTCGGCGTCAGGAGGGAAACGTTCAGATAACCACTGGAGTAAGTTCTCACGGTTTCTGCTGTACCTCTGCTTTTCTATTTCCAACACTGTTCCTCCCCCCAAGGTTGTCGCCGGGGAGGGGAGCCTGATGATGAAACGGTCACCGATTAGACAGGGGATCTTGTGCTTGAGTTTCAACACCGCATAGCCACTTTCCCCCGGGGGAACTCTTTTGCCCTCCAGAAGCAGGAGCTTGCCCTGAACCTCGCTGGTTCCCAGGAGAACCAGGTAGTTGCCTCCGTGGGAGAGGAGAGACCTTGTGTTGGGCACGCTCTCTATCCGGCAGGAGACAAAATCGCTGCTGAGGTCGATTTCGGGGAGGGTGAGCATATCCCCGCGAGAGATCTCCTCCTTCTCGATTCCGGAGAGGTTGATGGCGACACGGCTTCCGGGAACGGCCTCGGTGATCTCCTTCTTGTGGGTCTGTAAACTCCGTATGCGGGCGTATCGATCCCCGGGCAGGATCAGGACTTCCTGGCCGGCTTGCAGATGACCGTCAATCAGGGTCCCGGTGACGATGGTGCCTCTCCCGGCCAAGGTAAACACCCGGTCGAAATAGAGACGCGGTTTTTCCAGATCCGGTCGCGGCGGGACTACCTTCAAACATTCCGCCAGCTGTGATATTAGCTGTTTTAACCCCTCTTTTGTGACCACCGAGGTCTTAACAACCGGTGCCTCCTCCAGAAAGGTCTTATTCAATTTGGTTCTGATGTCATCTTCGACCAGTTCCAGCCACTCTCTTTTGACCAGGTCGATCTTCGTCAAGACCACCAGGCCGTGTCTCACCCCCAAGAAATTGATGATCTGCAGATGCTCCTCGGTTTGAGGCATCCAGCCGTCGTCGGCGGCAATTACGAGAACGACGAAATCGATGCCGCCGACACCGGCAATCATATTCCTGATGAACCTTTCGTGTCCGGGGACATCGACAATTCCAACCTCCTCACCGTCGGGCAATTTCAGCCAAGCGAAACCCAGATCGATGGTCATCCCCCGGTCTTTTTCCTCCGGCAGGCGGTCAGGATCGATGCCGGTTAGAGCCTTAACCAGCGCCGATTTCCCATGGTCAACGTGTCCGGCGGTCCCAATTACGTACATTTCAATTAGACTTTCCTGCCGTAGGCGGATCTGCCTCTGGCAGGACGGAGCCGATGATGTGGCGGTGGAGCTCCTCTCTGGTGACGTGCGCGGTTCCCACCTCTCCAACTACAATACCGGCGGCGTAATTCGCAATCTTGGCCGCTTCCAGCAGGGTTGCGCCGGCACTCTTTGCCGCCACCAGGGTCGCTATGACGGTATCCCCGGCACCGGTGACGTCGTAAACCTCCTTTGCCACCGTGGGGAGATGAGTGACTTTTCTGCCGGTTTCAAACAGGGACATCCCTTTCTCGCCCCTGGTGATGAGCACTGACTCCAGCTGCAGCAATTCCATGAGCCCCCAGCCGACGGTCTCGAGGCTTTTTTCATCGACTATCTTCTTGCGATAGGCAAATGCAGCTTCGTGATGGTTGGGGGTGATGATTGAGACCCCTTTGTAATTCATGAAGTGGCTTTCCTTGGGGTCGACTGCGATAAAAAGCCCTTTTTTTCTCGCAAGGTCGATGATCTCACTTAAGAGTCTATAGGTAATCACTCCTTTTCCGTAGTCGGAGATTATGACGGCATTGGCTCTGTTCAGGTTCTTTCCGAAAGTCTCCAGAATCTTCTCCTGGGTTCTCTGGCTGACCTCCTTGGTTTCTTCCCGGTCGGCTCTCACCACTTGCTGGCTGTGGGCGATAATTCTGGTCTTGAGGGTGGTGGGGCGACGATTGGTGGTCACCAGATAGCTCGATGAGATCTTCCATTTCCGCAGGAGGGATTGAAGCCTGAGGGAGTTGTCATCGTTCCCCGCAACCCCGATGAGAATTGGCTCCACTTCGAGCTTGCGCACGTTATTGGCGACATTTGCGGCTCCCCCGAGGGTCCAGGTCTCCTTCTGGATGTTCACCACCGGCACCGGAGCCTCCGGGGAGATGCGGTCGACGGTCCCCCAGAGGTAGCAATCCAGCATCACATCGCCTACGATGAGAATGCGGCTCTCTCCCAGGCTCTTGAAGATCTTACTCAATCGTCTCGGACTCAGTTTTTTCATTAACCCTTTATCCTCCCACCAGAGACAGGGGTCTCTGGAGACACGCTTAATAGCAGAACTAAAACCCAACCTAATATATTGAAAGCAGAAATCACAGGCAAGATGTATGCAGGAGAATTGGCAAACAGTAAATGGGAGACAGGAAATAGGAAATAGTAGATAGGAAGTAGGAAGTAGGGAATTAGTCTGATGTCAGTGCGAGGCCTGGTGCTGGGGTATCGGATGGGGCATCCGATACCAACAGGGGGATGCCCTCATCTGACAGGGCTGTGTTGTGTGAGCGCACTCTACAGTACTGGATGATGTATAGCCTCACCAAGGTTTCTTCACAGCGGCTTGCCCGCCTGAGGCGGGATTAAGCAGACTGAACGGATTGAGGAAGTTTTCACTTGACAAAGGGATGGGTTATCTGGAAATTGAAAGCCGCTTGCAAATGATGCGAGTCGCTCTAAGCCACAATTGGCTTGCGAGTTTGAGAATATGAGCTTCTGATATCACATTTTACCGGAAGAAGGATATGCAGCCGAAACAACAACAGATAAACGTTCAGTTGGGTGAAAAGGAATCCGAAGGAATCTATTCAAACCTGGCGCTGATCGTCTATTCCCCTTCAGAGATCATATTTGATTTCGCCCGGATGATGCCGGGAGTGCCGAAGGCCAAGGTTTACAGTCGCGTGATCATGACTCCTCAACACGCCAAGATGTTTCTCAATGCTCTCCAGGAGAACATCAAGAAATACGAGGACCAATTCGGAGCTATCATGGTTCACGGGAAGCCGGACAAGAGTATCGGATTTCAATCCCAGTACACTCAAGAGCCGAAAAAAGAAGAATAGTCTCGTCAAAGACCCTGGTAAGGATCTGTGAGGAGAGCCGTGCCTCCCCAAAAGATTGGAAGCTTCGCTTTAGTTCTGCATTCGCACCTCCCCTATGTGATTGCCCACGGGAAGTGGCCTCACGGTATGGACTGGTTGAACGAAGCCGCCTCGGGGTGCTATCTCCCGATTCTAAACATCCTCTATGAGCTGATCGAGGATGGGTTTTCGCCTCATGTCACTATCGGCATCTCCCCGATTCTGTGCGAGCAGCTAGCGGACAACGCCTTCAAGAAGGAGTTCTCCAGTTATCTTGACACCAGAACCAGAGCAGCCAGGGAAGATGTCAAGGAGTTCACCCGGTATGGGCGAGAGCAGGAATTGAAACTGGCACACGTGTGGGAGGAGCACTATCAGAAGATCCGTGATGGTTTCGAGCTCCGCTACGAGAGAGATCTACTTGGCGGCTTCAAGAAGCTGCAGGATGATGGGCACATTGAGATCATGACCTGCACCGCCACCCACGGATATCTGCCGTTGCTTTCGCAGGACACCTCCGTTCAGGTGCAGGTGAAGCAGGCAGTTCAGAGTTATCGACAACACTTCGATAGGGATCCCCGAGGCCTCTGGCTTCCGGAGTGTGCATACAGGCCCAGTTACAAGTGGAGACCACCGGTAGCTTCGGTTCTCGGGGAGGAACCTTACATGCGCAAAGGAGTCGAGGAATTTCTCTCCGAAAACGGGCTGGATTATTTCTTCATCGACTCTGCTCTCCTGAAGGGCGGCAAGGCCATCGGGGTTTACCTTGATCGCTTCGAAGCTCTACAGAGATTGTGGGGACAGTTCGGGAAACAGTTTCAACCCCGAGAGGAG
>JBHIBM010000049.1:0-9502 GCA_046759085.1 Candidatus Zixiibacteriota bacterium | reverse complement strand
CTATTGCCGTTGACATCGACCGCTCCGACAGCTATGACCGAATCTCCGTCCGCGGGAGCGATGATATATCTCCAGCTGGTCAATCCCTCATTTCCCGCGGCGTTGACTACTACTATTCCACAGGCAACGGCTAAGTCAGCGGCGATGGTGGTTACTGCGGTGTTTCCGTCCATGTCGGAGTAATCATACCAGTCGTTATAGCCCAAGGAACTGGAGACAACATCGACTCCCAGGCTGTCAAACCACTCCAGAGCTGAGACCCAATAATCTTCTTCCGCTTGAATCTCCTCCGCAATTATCTCGGTTTTCGCTAATGCAAATTCGGCTCCGTAGGCCGGGCCAATCAGAAAACCGGGGCTATAACCGGCTAGAGCGGACCAGGTACAGGTCCCATGATCTTTCTGGGAGGGGGGACCGTCGGTTACGTCCTCGTCACCATCTATGTAATCGCGAGTGGCTAATAGTCTCCCCTCGGAGACGATTCTGTCAAAGGTCTCATGCTCAGTGTCAAAACCTGAATCCATCATCCCCACGAAGACCCCGTCCCCGGAAATTTCATATTCATGAAGTTCGATCACATTTATCTGGCTCAATTGCTCAAAGGAGTTGCCATAGTTGAATTGTTCTGCTTCCAAGAGCTCTTCAATCTTCTTGACTCCAGGCAACGTTACTACCTCTGGCAACGGCTTTCTGAAGACTCCCACCGGGCTGATGAAGGCGACAAAGGGGAGTCTGGAGATGGCCTCGATTTGATTCTCATTCGCTTCGAAGCTGCCAGAATTTAGATACCTCGAGACCGTTCGAAGCTGACATCCAAGTTTTTCAATTGACCTTACATATTCTTGCTCGATCGGCAAGTCGTGGAAGTCGAACTCTACCCCCCGCAGTTGCCGTCTGGCCAAGGCTCGCTTCGAGAAGAAATGGGGTAACTCCTCAAGAGTAACCTTGTACGCCTCTTCGGAGAAGATACCCTTGTCGGTGAAGAAAACCCAGACGTTCAGATCTTCTTGCGGGGAAACATCGTCCAGAAGTTGTGCCAGCCTGGAGTCGATTAGCAGACCTCGAACTGGAGTTTTGAAATCGTTTGAGTTCCCACCTTCGCCAATGGAGGCAAAACAGAGAAGTAATCCTAAAAGGGGCAATAGGCTTTTGTAGATGTCCGTATGATTCCCTGTCACTTTGATTCCTGTCTATTTACTATTCACCAATAACCACTCACCAATGAAAAATCCCCAGTTTCAAAAACAGGGGATTGTCTTGACATCTCCATCTCTTCCTAAGGGGGAATCATAAACTCTTCAAGTAGGCGTCGATCGCTCTGGCGGCGATTTTGCCGGCGCCGGCAGCCTGAATGACGGTGGCACCTCCGGTGACGATGTCCCCGCCGGCGTAAATGGCCTTTCGAGAGGTCTGCATCGTCTCCGAAGTGACAGTAATGTTTCCCCAACGGTTGGTGTCCAGTCCCGGGGTGGTCTGCTGCACTAAGGGATTGGATCTGTTTCCAACGGCGATGATTACGGTATCGACATCCATGATGAAATTGGAGCCTTCGATCGGGACCGGACGCCGTCTCCCGGATTCGTCCGGCTCTCCCAACTCCATCCGGAGACACTCCATTCCCTTGACCCAGCCACCCTCATCCCCGATAAACTTCACCGGGTTGGTCAGCATAATAAACTCTATCCCCTCCTCCTCGGCGTGGTGGATCTCGGCGGCCCTGGCGGGCATCTCCGCCTGGCTGCGGCGATAGACGATATGGGCGCGCTCTGCCCCCAATCGCAATCCGGTTCTGACCGAATCCATGGCGGTGTTGCCGCCTCCTAAGACCGCAACTCTCTTGCCGGCGAAGATCGGGGTGTCTGCTTCCGGGAAGGCATAGGCTTTCATCAGATTGGAGCGGGTCAGAAATTCGTTTGCGGAGAGGATCCCGTTCAAATTCTCCCCGGGGATGTTTAAGAAGCTGGGTGCCCCCGCCCCGGTTCCGATATAGACTGCATGATAGCCGTCCTGGAAGAGCTCATCTATGGTCATAAGCCTACCGATGACGAAGCTGCACTTGACCTCCACCCCCATCGCTTGAAGATAGTCGACCTCCGATTGGACGATACTCTTCGGCAACCTGAACTCCGGTATGCCATAAACGAGAACGCCCCCAGGCTTATGCAGGGCCTCGAAGATGGTCACCTGGTGACCAAGTTTTATGAGGTCCCCCGCTACGGTTAGGCCTCCGGGCCCAGAGCCGACCACAGCTACCCTCTTCCCGGTTGAGGGGAGTATCTCCGGGACTTCGATCTCTTCGTGTTCCCTCTCCCAGTCGGCACAGAATCGCTCCAGGTGCCCGATGGCCACCGGCTGAAATTTCTTACTGAGGACACAAACCTCCTCACACTGTTCCTCCTGCGGACAGACCCGTCCGCAGATCGCCGGGAGGCTGTTGGTCTCTTTGATTTTCTTGGCGGCCTCCGAGAACCTCCCCTGGTATATCAGTTCTATGAACCCGGGAATATCGATCTCCACCGGACACCCTTTGACACAGGGGGGCTTGGGGCATTGCAGACACCTCTCGGCCTCCTTCTGGGCTAACTCCGGGGTGTAGCCATGCGGAACCTCTTTGAAGTTGCGCTTTCTCTCCTGGGGATCGTGCTCCGGCATCGGCTGCCGGGGGATTTTCATTCGGGTCTTCTTATCCGGTTGTTCTTTAGGAAGCTGCAAGTTCATCGCGAAAATCACGCCTTCTTCAGGGCCGTCTCTTTAGTGTACTCCTTTTTGAATTTCTCTAAGGATTGCTTCTCGTAGCTTTCATACATCGAAAGCCGCTTGGTCAGAAGATCGAAATCGACCTGGTGGCCATCGAAGTCGGGACCATCGACACAGGCGAATTTGGTTTTACCTCCGACCGACACCCGACAGACACCACACATCCCGGTGGCATCAATCATGATAGGATTCAAAGAGACCCAGGTGGGGATTCCCATCGGTCTGGTGGTGCTGCAAACGAACTTCATCATCGGCACCGGCCCGATCGCCAGGATGTGATCGATCTTCTTACCTCTTTGGTAAAGCTCTTTTAGGGCATCGGTGACGAAACCTTTTTTTCCGTAACTACCGTCGTCGGTGGTGACGTACAGCTCATCGGTCACCTTCTGCATCTCTTCTTCGTAGAAGAGCAGGTCTTTGGTGCGGGCCCCGATTATGCCGATGACGTGGAGTCCCCTCTCCTTAGCTTCCCTGGCGACCGGGTGGATGGGGGCGATCCCGATGCCGCCTCCGATGACCATGAAGTTCCCCTTCTCGGGATAGTGAGAGGCAACCCCCATGGGGCCGACCAGATCACAGATTTCCTCTCCAGCCTTTTTGGTGGATAGAAGGGTGGTGGATTGACCTATGACCTGATAGATGACCGTAACGGTTCCATTTTCAGGGTCCATGTCCGCCAGCGACATCGGGATTCTCTCTCCCTCCTCGCGGATTCGCAGCACCATAAACTGCCCCGGCTCTATCTTTTTCGCTACCAGGGGGCTGTCAAATACTATTCTGAAATTGGTTTCGTTCAGTCTCTGGTGCTCAAGAATTTTGACCATGGAGTAACCTGATGGTTGAAATTGCTACTTATTTCACAAACTTTCCGGCGATTATAAGCAATTTCAAGGAGAAAGACAACCGGTTTTTTTCGAAGTGATTCGGAAAAGAGTTGGGCACAGCTTGCAGGACGGCGGACAATGAAGGGCAGGCGGGTTCGCAGAAGGGGCTTCTCCTTGGGGAGGCCAACTGATCGCTTCCGGGCACGAAGTGCTGATCGTCACTGAAGTCTTCTCTGCAAAAGAGGCATTCCAGCGGTCGCCACCCGGTTTCTGAACGCTTCGATAGTGGCAGGATCCTAAAGAGCTTGAAAGAGTTAAGGGAGAAAAGGAGGGCTGTCCCAAAACCAGACAACCCCGCGGCACCGCCGCCCGGGCTGGTGATTTTCGCTCTACTAGATCTGAAATCTCTTCTAAAGAATCACACAGGTCTTGCCGAAATAGAAACCAAGACCCGACAATCCACAGAAGACTCAAAGGGGGGAGTGATTCTGGAACTCGATGAACACAGGGCGCATCTGATTTTGGCGAAGGGTTGTTCTTGGTCACCTTCGTGCCGGAGTATGGCCTGTCTCTATGGCTTCATCGGGTGGATGGTTCCCGTCTCCTTGCACCCGCTGTATAGATCCTTGGGCAGAAGGTAGCAGGACGCCAAGGTTGTAGCAGCGAACGAGAGGGGGGCAACAAAAACCCCGGGGAAAACCCGGGGTTTTTGCATGGCCCTTTGTTGTTGCCCGCAATCACGCCCCGCTGACGGTCATCTCCTTCACTTTGATGGTGGGGGCGCAGGTGGTGGTCATAAATCTCAGATCGTTGCCGACCATCTCGACCTCCCTTAGAATGTCGAGCATGTTGCCGGCGATAGTGGCCTCCTCCACCGGATAGGTGAGCTCGCCGTTCTCAATCCACAGACCCATGGCCCCGCGGGAGAGATCACCGGTGGCCATATTCAGGCCGAAGCCCATCATCCGGGTCACATACAGACCCTCCTTGACGCTGGCGATTATCTCCTCCGGGGAGGATTCGCCGGCCTCCAGGTAGAAATTCCAGGAGCCGATGCGGGGGATGCTGGAGTAACCTCTCTGGGCATTGCCGGTCGGTTCGGTTCCCACCTTGTTGGCGGTGTAAGTATCGTAGAAATACCTCTGCAGGATCCCTTTATCGATCACCATCTTTCGGGAGGTGGGCAAACCTTCGCCGTCGAGCGGAGCAGAGCCCACCGCTTTGGGGATGGTGCCGTCATCAATCACGGTCACCAGCGGGGAGGCGATCTCTTCCCCCAATTTGTCCACCAAGTAAGTCTGACGCTTGTAGACGCGGTCGCCATTCAAGGCCCCGAAAATACTCCCTATCATCGAGGCCGACATCAGAGGCTCAAAGACCACCGGGACCCTCTTGGTCTGGGCTTTTCTCGCCCCCAACTGGCTGACGGTTCTTCTGGCGGCGATGGTGGCCACCTCCCTGGGGGAATCCAGCTCCCGGAAGAATCTCCGGTAGGAGAACCAGAAACCGGTCTGCATCTTCCCCTCCTGCATCGCCACCGGGACGCAGACCAGATAGCAATAGGTGGACTTGTAGGAATGCAATACTCCATGGGAACTGGCTAACACCCTGAGACTATCCCCGTCATAAACGGTGGCGCCGTGGGAGTTGTTGATCCTCTCATCGTAGGCGAAGGCGGTCTCTTCCATCTCCTTGCAGGCATCGATCTTCCAATCGGTGCTGAGATTCTGGAGTTCGGAGTCGAAAAGGTCCAAGTCTGGATATCTAAATCCGCCGGCGATTGTCGGAAGGCCGTTGTGTTCGTCCCTGGAGGTCTCCCTTGCTAACGCCACTGCCTTTTCGACGAAGGCCGCGATGGACTTTTCGGAGAAATCGGAGGTGTAGGAGAAACCGAGCTTCTTGCCCGCGAAGACCCGCAGGCCCAAACCCTTGGAGGTGGCTTGTTTTAAGGTCTCGATCTTTCCCATTCTGGTGCCGACTTCGGATTCCCGGCCCTCTTCGAGGAAAACCTCGGCCTCATCGGCACCCGATTTGATGGCCTTCCTCACCACCTCGGCGGCAAACTCTTTGTAATTCATCTATGGCTCCGGTTAGGTTAGGTGTTCCCGATCATGGATTTCCCTTTGATGGCGGTGCCGCCAACGGTTATGGAGGCAATTTTGGTGGTGGGCAGGCCCACCCCCACCGGTACCATCTGACCGTTCTTGCCGCAACTTCCAATTCCGCTGTCTAACTCCAGGTCGTTGCCGATCATCTCCACTTTGGAGAGGATTTCCGGCCCCACCCCGATCAGGTTGGCGCCCTTGACCGGTTTGGTGATTCTCCCCTCCTCGATCAAGTAACCTTCGGTCACCTGGAAGACGAAGTTCCCGTTGGAGATATCCACCTGCCCGCCTCCGAAGCTTTTGGCGTAGAATCCGCTCTTGACCGACTCGATGATCTCCCGGGGGTCGTATTTTCCGGGGAGCATGTAGGTGTTGGTCATCCTCGGCATGGGATAATGTTTGAAGGATTCCCGGCGACTGTTTCCGGTCGGTTTCAGTCCCATCAGCTTGGCATTGAGGTGGTCGCACATATAACCTCGCAGGATTCCGTCTTCGATGAGGATATTCTTGCGGGTCGGCTCTCCCTCGTCGTCGATTGAGAGCGAACCCCGACGGTTGGGGATGATGCCTTCGTCGATAACGGTGACACCGTCGGAGGCAACCTTCTCTCCGATGCGGCCAGAGTATAGGGAGGTTTTCTTGCGGTTGAAATCGGCCTCCAGGCCGTGTCCGATGGCCTCGTGGAGCAGAATCCCGGCCCAGCCATTGCCCAATACCACCGTCTGCATCCCCGCCGGAGCCTCGACCGCCTCCAGATTCGTGGTCGCCATTCTCACGGCCTCCTTGGCCACCATCTCCGGGGTGAATTTGTTGAAGTGATCGAACCCGATTCGACCGCCGCCGCCATAGTAGCCGTTCTGGCGCTGGTCCCCCTCTTCAACAGTGGCGGTTACGTTTAGTCGGGTCATAATCTGCTCATCTTTGGCCAGGACCCCGTTGGAGTTGGCCACCGTCAGGTGCTTGAGCGAATCCCAGAAGGAGCCCATCACCTGGATGACCCTGGAGTCCTCCTCGTAAGCGCTCTTATTTGCCCGCCAGAGGAGATTGGATTTCTCTTTGACCGCGACCTCGTTGGGATTGAGATTAATCGGGGAGACCGGTTTTACTTTCCGCGGGGAGACATCGACAGGTGTAACCTTACCTGCAGGAACGTTCCCGGCGATGTAGGAGGCCACCTCGGCGGCCTTCCTGAGGCTCTCGAAGGAGAGGTCATCGGAGTAAGCGTATCCGGTCTTTTCTCCGGATATGACCCTGACTCCCACTCCCATGCTGATTCCACATTGAGCCTGGCGGATTTTGTTCTCCTCTAAGGTCACCCCATTCAGGATCGAGTACTGGAAGTAGACGTCCGCGAATTCTCCCCCTCGGGAGAGGGCAATGGAAATCAGTTTCTCGTAAGTGTCCGTAGAAGGCTCGAAAAGTTCCACTTTCTCCTTTGCCTCTGCGTAACTGGTTAAAATCGAGTTAATCACCGAGGGAGCCAAGACCCAGACTGCAGTTCCTCTGGCGGTGTCGAGCAGGAATCTTCGTCTGCCTGCTCCCTTCGGAGACAGATTGCTATCCATAAGTCCTCCTCAATCGAGGTTCAAAAGGCTGAGACCAAATATAGTGGTTTTTCTTCACACTCGAAAGTGCATTTGAGAGAAACTGCCCCCTATCTGTTACGTTCCCCTCTTTTTTCGGTTTCATTATCCATCGGTCAAGCCCAAGGACGTCAGGCGCGTGCCACAAGCGAATACGGGTGGGAGTTGAACTCCCACCCGTTCAATGAGACCTAACTGTCACCGCGGATAATCGCTATCCGCTTAATTCGCTTAATCTGCTGTGAATCTCACTTTAGCAGCGTCACCCTCCGGGTCTCGGTATAATCGCCAGCAGTCAACTTGTAGAAATAAATCCCGCTGGAATGATTTGAAGCATCCCAGGTGACCGAGTGTTCGCCGACCTCCTGAAAATCGTCAACCAGGGTCTCCATCAACTGACCTTTCAGATTGTGAATGGTCAACTTGACCTCTCCGGGCTGCGCCAGAGCGTAAGCGATGCTGGTGCTGGCATTGAAGGGGTTAGGCAGGCAGGTCAACCTGAAGCCACCTGGAAGGGTGTTATCTGATGGTCCCGTCTCAACAGCGGTCTGCTGACTATACTTGATGGTGGCATAATCGTAGTCAGTGCCATCGCCTTTGCTCCAGCCAGTGATGTAGACCTTGCCGTCTTGGTCCACAGCTAAGGCTTCGGCATAATCGTAACCGTTGACCGGTCCGTCGTAGCGTACTATCCAGAGCTCATTGCCGTCAAGGTCATACTTGATGGTAGTGTAATCCCAGTAGGTGTCAAAGCCGAAGCTAAGGCCGGTAACGTAGATGTCGCCACGTCCATCTACGGCGAGCGCCGAAGCGCCGTCAAACCCGTTTGTGGGGCCGTTGTAGCGGGCTACCCAGAGTTCGTTGCCAGAAGAGTCGTACTTTACAGTGGCGTAGTCTTCGTTCGTGTCAGGGTCGAAACTGTAACCGGTAACGTAGACGTTGCCCTGGGCATCGACTGTCAGGCCACAGGCTACATCTGAAGTGTCTACCGCGTGGTTGTAACGAGCCACCCAGAGCTGGTTGCCAAGAGAGTCATACTTTATGGTGGCGTAATCGTACCCCGGGCCAGAACTTGAAGTACTACCCGTCACATAGACATTCCCCCCAGCATCGACAGCCAGAGCAGTGGCTTCATCCCAATCGTCTCCTGGGCCGTTGTGGCGAGCCACCCAGAGCTGGTTGCCGTTGGCGCCGTATTTTATTGTGGCATAATCAGAGTACGTTCCAGAGCCGTAGCTCCAGCCGGTCACGTATGCGCTGCCCTCGGCATCCACGACCAGAGCAGTAGCTTCATCATCGTAGTTCCCAGGTCCGTTGTAACAAGCGACCCAAAGCTCATTGCCGCTCGAGTCATACTTAATAGTGGCGTAATCCTCCCCCCCGTACCTGGGACCACTTATGCCAGTAACGTAGACATTTCCCTCACTGTCGACGGCAATAGCATAAGCCCCATCATAGTTGTTCCCTGCCCGGTTGTAGCGTCTTGCCCAGAGCTGGTTGCCGTTTGGGTCATACTTGATGGTTGCGTAATCGTAGTCAGTGTCCGAGCCTTCGCTGGAGCCAGTGACGTAAACGTTACCATCGGCATCTACAGCCAAAGCTTTCGCGTAGTCGTCCCCAGAGCCCGGTCCGTTGTAGCGAGCTAACCAGAGCTCGTTGCCTTCAGAATCATACATAATGGTGGCATAATCTGAGTACGTGGCGGAGCCACGGCAAGATCCAGTAACATAAACGTTGCCTTGGGCATCCACGGCCACTGCACGGGCTATGTCCACATCATTTGCCGACCCGTTATAGCGAGCCACCCACTCCTCCGTCACCTGTCCCACGGCTGCACTGGCAAAAAGCAACAAAATGATTGTCATAAGGCATTTCATTTTGCACCTCTAAATCATTACAAAGCCACGTCTGTTTCTACAACTGAGCAGTCTTGCTTCCCAGCAATACCAATATAACATCCAGGGCTTATCGGTCAAGCCAAATATTGACCATTTGTGAGGGATGAAAGCTTGTCACAATTACGGGTGGGAGTTCAACTCCCACCCGAGCGGTGGAATTCCACACTGTAGGGCTGGGGCTTGTCCCCAGCCGTGGGCGGGGTAAGGTGGAGGGGCATAAAGCCCCTCCCTGCGGTTGGTTTTTGAAACGCTGCAACAGGTAACCGATCAAAGCTCAAATTCCATCCCGGCCTCGAACCTCCTCCCCAGTTTGGGATAATCCTTATCGTCCAGAT
>JBHIBM010000048.1:0-9640 GCA_046759085.1 Candidatus Zixiibacteriota bacterium | reverse complement strand
TTTCCACGTATCTTCGCCTAACGTTTTGTCTAGCGAGTGAACCCACGCATTGACACCTAACTCTCGTAAGCGTCTAGCCAGATTCCTTACAATACCGTCGTTTTCACTCGGGTAACTTATAAAGACTTGATGCATGGTCTATGCCCGCGTACGGGTGCACCTAACGATCGAGCCCAGCGCTGGGCTGCCGTCTGTTGCAGTGTTTGGTTAAGGTTCCTATGCTCTATTTGGTTGGATGAGTCCAACTGATAAAATCTGCCATTTTCTCGGCTCGCCGTTCCATTACATAGTGGCGAATTGTGGCGATGTATTCCTGCCTCTTTTCCTTTTCGTACTCCTGCGACGGAACGTAGTTGCCTTTTAGAAGGTTGCAAACCATACACGAAGTGACAATGTTCTCGGATTCGTGTGGGCCACCTTTGCTCTTTGGAATCAAGTGATCTTCTTGCGACAACATAAAAGTGTCGAAATCCAACATGAGATCGCGACCACAGTAAACGCAACGGCGTTTGTCCCTTTGGAATACTTTTGAAAAAAATTCGCTCATCAGACCGTCCTCCTAGCCCTGGCTATTGTTTATATGGTTTCCGTATAACACCCTTGCCATGGTAGCAAGCCAGATAGAATCCTTGGCCCTGCTCTATCTTAACCAGTGTATTATTCATGTGCCGTCGGGTCCCCGCCCCAGACGGTCGGGACCCTGAGCCACCGTGACCATACAGCATAGAGTTTAACCTCGCCTGACCTTCTCGACATACATGGACGAGGGAATGAACCACTTCGGTCGCTTATGCGAAGTGATTTCGTGTCGCCGGATACGGGAACCTTGCTTGTTCACCAAGTCATGACCCTCCAGCAGGAAGTGTCTAATGATGGCCCTCTCAACGAGGGCAAGCACCTTGTTGAGCCTCTGGCCGGGTTTTGTTCTGACCTTCGCCAGAGCGATCACACGGGTTCCGGTCTTAGCCCTCTCGAGGTGCCGCATCAGTTTGTGGTTGTTCAACTGATTCCTTACTCGAGACCGGATGTTATTGGTCCTCCCAACATACAAGACCTCAAAGGTCTTCGTGCCCCACCCCCTTGCAAAAACGTAGATTCCCGGTCCAGCAGGGAGCCTCTCATAGTCTAGCGTGTAGATAAGGTTTTCAGCGGTTCCGTCTCTTAGCTTTATTGGACGACTCCACTCGAGCGAGAGTTTCATGCTGTCTCCTCCGATAGTATGTGGAACAGACTAGTGATCAAATACTATCCCGTTCCCCGACCATTCTCATTTACACCAACGCTCCCGCATAGCACTCCACCCCTCTTATCATCATAGAGTGTCCACCGGGCTCTTGAGGCCCTTGCCGCCGCAGTTGTGCAGCTTCGGTTTACTGCAGACAACTGATGAAGAGCCCGAAGGCCTTCCAGCCACTCCCGGAACAGATATGATGCCGCCGCTCTGCTGCATGAATTCCCCGGCTTTTCAGTGTATTCTACATATAATATATCTCTGATAAAAAGTCAAGAAGACCTCATCTTTTCAAGCCACGCTACGCCAACCCTTGAGTCAGGAATTGTCAAACCTCCCTCCTCAGAATGAGCGATCGAGCATACCCCCCTGGCCTTGAGTGAAGCTTAGTCCCTTCTAAGCCGCCAATTCCCTTGACAATCGCCTCTGGAAACCATATATTGAAGCGGAGTTAGAACACTATATAATCTCTTCATAGCTAACCTTTGACCTTTTGGAGGCAGAGATGAGAACTTTGGTTGCTATCCTCGTAGCGGCGGTGGTATTGTTCCCGCTGACAGCCGGGATTGCACCCAGACCCGGAGGATGATGCTGGTGAAGTGAGAATCGTTGTTCCTTGATTCACGCATTCTTGGATGACTGTCAAGAGGTAAATTATGCAATTGGGCGAAAGGCATCTCAGAATTCCGCGCTGGTGGCACTGGATGGTCGGTTTCGCAGCCGCTCTCTGGCTCCTGCTTAGAAGCGGGACGGATCCCAAACGGCTGACCTATCCCTGCCAGCGGGCGGCAATGCCTATTGCTACCAATTGGCTCTTGGCGATAGTCGCGTTCTTCGGTGGCAGCTTATTCTTACGGCGATTCGCGAAGTTTTCTGCGGTACCGATTCTGGCAGTGGGTCTTATCTGGTTTTTGGGCGCGTTACCGGAGCCCAGCAGGGGCGGGGCAGGTACTTTTGATCCGCTGCCCGTATGGGAGGTTGACGATCCGATATCGATAGTCTGCGTAATGGATTCAGTCCCGCCCACGACCGGTTCGCTGGCACCTGGCGACACCACCGTTCCCGATGAGTACCTGCCCGATCCGGCAATTGATACCCTCCTCGCAATGCTGGCAGTCCATGAGACCTTCTTGCACCGAAACACTTCGCATCCCGATGGGATTGTAGGTTCGGATAACGTCGTTGTGATCAAAGGGAATTTCCAGTGGACCGGCAGAAACACCACCAACACCGATCGCATCAAAGGTTTGATTTGGCAGATTCTTCAGCATCCAGACGGATTTTCTGGCGAAATTCTGGTGTGCGACAACACCCAGCAGATCGGCACCGGGCTAAATGACGATGATAACAATTCTGAAGATCGCGATCAGTCCATCATCGATGTTGTGAACACGTTTTCTGCAAAGGGATACCCGGTATATTGCTTTGATTGGAGCTTCATGTGGGATTATGTAGTGGATGAGTACTCCGAAGGCGATTACGATGATGGATTTGTTTACGAAGCCGATACCAAGATATCCTACCCGAAGTTCAGAACTCCTTTTAGTGATTACTACGTTTCAATGCGCTACGGTATCTGGGATCCTGGTTCGGAGGAATACGATCCAGATCGGCTCTGCATAGTTGACTTTCCGGTGCTCAAGGCTCACCGCATGGCTGGTTCAACGATTGCTGTCAAGAACTGGATAGGAATGCTCACGACTGCTTACGCCGACCAGCGCTATGGAGGGTGGTACGGTATGCATTACACCTATTTTTGGGGCTCGTATGCCCTCGTTGCCCGTGTGATGGAGGCAACCTTCCCGAATCTCACAATTGTGGACGCCGCCTGGACTTCCACCTATAATTGCACTGACACCTTCTGGGTTGAGGAGACGAAGATGCTCGCAGCTTCCACCGATCCGGTGGCAGTGTCATGGTACACGGCGAAATTCATGCTAACTCCTATCGCTGTTGAACCAGAACACAGCAATCCTGACAGGCCCGGTTCCAAGTATGATATTAGTCTGACAAGTTGGGCAGACTATCTCCGCAACGTGGCAGGGTTACCTTGTACGAGAGATTCTTCGGAAATGTCTGTTTATGACCGCACGACTCTCACCTCCTGCTGCGAAGATGACGGTAGGCCCGATATTCCCAAAGAGTATGCGCTGCTTGGCAATTATCCGAACCCGTTTAACGCGACAACCACGATCGGTTATCAACTGCCTGTCGGCAGCGACGTAAAACTGGAGATTTATGACCTTCAAGGGCAGAAGGTCACCACATTGGTCGAGGGCCATATTCCTGCTGGTAGTCATCGGGTAAGCTGGGATGCCTCTTCATTCTCCAGCGGGATTTATTTCTACAAGCTGACTGCGGGCGACAAAGCATCTACAAGGAGGATGACGCTGTTGAAGTAAGTAGATCAGCTTAATGGTCAACTGCAAAACGGGTCGGGAATTTCCTCGGCCCGTTTTGTCTTTCCATCTTCGGGTGATTTACTGTCAGATTTGCCAGCAAGTTCTGTAGTAAAGTAACCCCTCCTGCGCAACACGCAATAGCACAAGGGGTCAATAAGGCAACGGGGCCGACCCCGCCTGAGGCGGGGAACTCCCGACCTTCCCGACTCATAGTCGGGACGTTCTCACCAACTCCTCCAGAAGATCAAGTTGCTCCAAGGTTCCTTTTCCGCTTGAGATGTCATCGAGAATCTCATACATGCGCTGGGTGCCTTTCCGGCAGGTAAAGCACTTGCCACATGATTCATCTTTCAGGAATTTCATGAAATACCTGGCGACATCAACCATGCAGGTGTTCTCGTTCATAACGATCATACCACCAGAGCCCATAATCGATCCGGCCTCCGCAAGGCTGTCGTAATCGATGGGTAGATCAAACATTCTGGCCGGGATACAGCCGCCAGAGGGACCGAGGTACGTTGACGAGGAGAAGTAGTCTGTTGATCTGCAGTCGAAGTTGAATTTTTCCAAAGGACAGTGTTCACCCATCGTCGCTATCAGAAATCGCAGAGCTTGCCAATTCCGCCAACGACCTTGGCACAGGGGGGCCAGCCGGCTACAGCACCCAGGCGTAGCCGATCTTGGCGAAGAGCGTGCGGTCGGTCTGCCGGAGACTCAGATCCTGATCTCCGAAGTAGTTGTCGGAGTATCCCAGGAAAAGCACCGTCTGGGGGTTGATCTTGTAGGAGAAGAGGGTCTGGGAGAAGACGCTCTTGTATTCAGGATCGATGGCAAAGGTATAGAGATCGGTGTTGTAGTCATAGTACACGTATTGCAGGATGGTCCGCAGAAAAGCTCGCTTGGTGAACTGGTAGACTGTTTTCACTTGGCTGATATTGGCGGTGTAGAGTCGACCCTCGTCGATGTCGAGCCGCTCGAATATGTGATCCAGCTCCACCGACAGGTGCCGCCCTAGCTTGCACTCCGCGGAGGGCTCGAGGACTACACGCCTTCCCTCTCTGGTGTTGGCGTAGTCGATGCGATCCCCAAATTTGACCTCCATCTCGAAATAGAGAGTCCCGGAGGGACGGATCCCCCCGTCAATGTTTACGAACCTGTTGTCAAACTCCACTCCGTTGAAGCTCTGCCTGCCCCACTCGGCGTAGAGATCAATCCATGACTGCGAGAGGCCAGCGTAGTTGAACCAGAAGGTGTGGGCCTTGCTGAGAAGCTCGTCGTCGAAGTCCCACTCGTATTCGTAGCCGGAACCGAGGTTGAGCATGTTCCACCAGTGGTCGGGATCGTTGTTCCAGGTGTGACCCCAGCCGATATCCATTAATCTGAAGTCGGCCTGGGTCATGAAGCCGAGGTCAGCACGGAAATCGGGGCTGACCTGGCGGTACACGCCATACCAGTCGAGACTGCGGGTGTCGTGGGAGTAGTAGACATCAAACGCCGTTCCCTCGAAGAAATTGTGGGGCTGCTCGAAGTCAGTAGAGACCTGTTCGGGATAACGGGTCCGGGACCCAAGGACCTGAAACCTGAGGCGATCCTTGGGGGTCACCCTGATGTTGCCATCAAACTCTGCCAGCCGGTTGTGGTAGTCTTCCCCCTCCCGGTCGGTCAGGAGTACACCCAAGCTGGAGGACGTCCCCACATCGCGGCGATACCGCGCCACCGAGCTGGTGGAATTCATCTGGAGAGACGTGGAACGCGAGCCCTGGCTGGCCGGAAACAGGAGGTTAGTGACCTCATCGCGAACTACGAAGAGACCGATGACATTGGCTCCTTCTCTGCCTGTTACCTTGAGGCCCCACTCCGGGTCGGCGAGGGTGCGGGTGTGTACCGCGCTCAGGCGGGTCTCGAAGTAGTCGGAGGCCTCCAGGAAGAAGGGCCGCTTCTCAGGATAGAAGAGAGCGAACTGGGTGTTGATGTCAAGCTGGGCGGCGTCTGCTTCCACCTGTGAGAAGTCGGGGTTGATGGTGGCGTTCAGGGTCAGATTTGGGGTGAAGCCCCAGCTGGCTGAAATCCCGGGATCGAGATTACGGTCTCGCTCCTCGAACGGTCCCTCGGTGACTCTTTTGCGCTCCTGCGTCACCAAGCCGGACAGCGTGGGGTCAATCTCGATATTCCTGCCCGGAGTAGCACCGGCGAAGCCGATGAGCTTCTCCGCCTGACACAGGTAGCAGTTGTTGTTCCTGTCGCGGGGGAACAGACCGAGGTGGTGCCGGACACTCCGAGGGTAGCTGCGGACGGCGTCGAAGCTCCAGATCTGATCACCATCTGTCCGCTGAAAGCGAAAGGAACTGAAAGGGATGGCCATTTCGACGACGTATCCCTCCCCGGTGATGCGTCCGTCTGAGTCCCAGATGGCGTCCCACCCGGAGCCTTCGCCCTCGGGGCTCTCTATCTGGTCGCCCTGGACCCCCAGCGGAGTGGAGAAGAAGTCATAAGAGCGGTGTTGGTCATTGAAGGTGTCGAGGATGAGTACTACCCAGTCGTCGCTCCACAGGTTGTCCCGATCGGTGATGCGGGCGCGGATGGCCGATGGATCAGGATCGTAGGCGCGGAAGGCCGCATACAGGTGCGATTCGCTGTAGGCTAAGAGAACCTCGGTTCTAACGGGCGCCGGAATGTTCTCGCCCGGACGTACCTCGTATTTCACTTCCATCACCAACGCCTGCTGCCAGACCTCTTCGTTCAGAACAGCGTCGATGTGCACCCCCGAGTTAACTCTCGGAACTCTATGTGGAGTCTTCCCGGATTCGGGCGAGGCGGACGCCAACATCGTGAAAAGCGAGACTAGTGTGGTGAGAATAGAGCCCAGAACGATAGCGTCTTTCTTCAAATCATCCTCCAATACCGCTCATCCTTCACCCTTCAGAATACCACAAAGTGTCTCTTACCTCTACGTAAACCCGGTACAATTTGTTTTGAAATCAAAAGAACCATCTGGTTTCTCTATCTCCATCGTTTGCAGTATTTTTGGAGCATTTTGGGATGCTTGTTATTATCTTTAGTAGTTGGACTCAATACGGGATACTCGTTTCTGTAATGACATGTTAAACTGCCCGACGCTTCCTGATATCCGAGAGGCCGCAGAACGAATAAAGCCTTACATCAAGAGGACGCCGGTCCTTACCTGCGAGGGCTTGGACTGCATGGTCGGTGCCAGGCTTTTTTTCAAATGCGAGAATTTTCAGAAAGTGGGCGCGTTCAAATTTCGAGGTGCCACCAACGCCGTTTTTTCTCTGCCTGAGATAGAGGTAGTCAGGGGTGTGGCCACTCATTCCTCCGGGAATCACGGTGCGGCGCTGGCTCTAGCGGCGCGGAATCGTGGAGTCAAGGCCTATGTCGTCATGCCGGAGAACTCTTCAAAAGTCAAAAAGGAGGCGGTCGCCAGTTACGGAGCTGAGATAACATTTTGCGAAGCGACGCTCGAAGCCCGCGAAGCTACGCTGGCTAAGGTGATTGAAAAAACCGGGGCCACTTTTGTGCATCCTTATAACGATTACCGCATAATCGCAGGCCAGGGAACCGCGGCATTGGAGCTCTTGGAGGAGGTGCCAGACATCGAGGTGGTCATGGCACCCATAGGAGGCGGGGGGCTTTTGAGCGGAACCGCTCTGACCGTATCTGAGCTTTCGCCTCAAACGCTGATCATCGGCGCTGAACCGGAAGGCGCTGATGACGCCTACAGATCGATGCAAGAAGGCAGGATAATCCCCTCCATTCATCCCCATACAGTAGCGGACGGACTTCTGACATCACTCGGAGAATACACCTTTGCCATCATTCGCGAGGGAGTCTACAAGATAGTGACCGTCAGCGACGAAGCTATCATCGAGGCCATGCGTCACATCTGGGAGAGGATGAAAATCGTTGTCGAGCCCTCGGCGGCAGTGCCTTTTGGGGTCTTGCTTGAAGGGAAAATCAACCTCAAGGGTAAGCGGATAGGAATCATAATATCCGGCGGCAACGTTGATCTTGAAAAACTGCCGTGGTTGCGTTCCAGCACTTCATAAGTGGTTTATAAACCCCCCTGTTGTGCCCGCGCTGTCTCCTATTCGCTCAGACTGAAGGGCGGATACTGGTCGGTGGTCAAGAGGAACGAATATGCGGTTACTCTCAGCGACCACCGGAAGGTGCCGACTACGAAGTCAAACAGTGCTCTGGGATAACGCCCGGTGAACAGGATGGCGAACCAGGCAACAAACACGCACACCACAGCGGCGATGCCGACGAAGCAAAGCACAAAGTAGTGGGGAATCGCCAGGAACCATTTCACCAGGGGCAACCAGCGATTGAGCTCTCTCTTGGCATCAGGGTATGGGATCTCGATGTGAACTGCCTGTTCTTCATCGGTTGACGGATATTCGTCCCTCAGAAGCGCGAAGTAGGTCCACACCCGGGTGCAGAACTTGAAGAGAGCCACATTCCAGTCGAACCACCACCGGGGGTACTTATGCCGGAAGAGAAGCATCAATACGGTGGGCAAGACCACAAACCCAATGGCGGCGTATTGGCAGTTCCACCCACGGTCTGCATCCCCATCGTTTGCGGCACCGATAAGTAAGGCCAAGATGACAAGGATTGGAATTATTGTGAAAAGCCTGAAAAAAGTAGTGAATCTGTTCAACTCTCTGTCGGGGTAATCGATAGAGAGGTTTGCTGGATAAGCGATCGGAGCTTCTGCCATGATAATATCTCCCTAAAGATCCGTAAAGATTTTACTTGAGCTCTGGTTCCTTTCTGGCTGAGTTTGCCTCGCGGATGGATGCTTAACGCTCCGCCGGGGGACCGGGTTTGGGCGGCAGAGTCTTTGGATCCTCCTCGAGTTTTCTCATTACATGTTCAATAGCAGTATCGAGCTGGTCGTCATGGCCTCGGGCCATTCCTCCCGGGAGGTTTTCTATAACGATGTCAGGGTCAACGCTCTCGTTTTCCACGAGCCGCTCTCCCTCCAGACTGTACGCGGTGAAGTCCGGGACTGTGAGGTAACCACCGCCAACATGAGAACGATAGACGCGTCCGGAGAACGGAGGTGGCGGGCTTCTCCTGCGTAGGCTGATGCCGACGGTAGCAGGACCCCAACACAAATCAGCAAAAAAGTCTTCCTCATGACTAACTACGCCTTGGGCCTTTGAGTCAATAAGCAAATAATATCACCCGCCTTGCATGACGCTGTTTAATATACGGATACGGGAAGGTGATTTCCAGAGTTTCACACCTGCTTCTTCTGATTACCTAGTGGCCAATTTGTGTTGTCCAACACCTCAACTGTTGGATAGATGATTGGGAAGAGTTAAGAGACAGGAACGTTATGCCAGAAAGGACTTGCTACGATATGTACTTTCTCCTACTTTAGCGTTCACCATGTCTGGAACTCCCGGACGAGGTGCACGTCGCCTAACAGAGGAAGAGGAGCACGAGCAGCTTTGCTTTTGACCTGGGTGGGATTCCTGGTCTCTCTGGTTGGGATCCTCATAATATCAAAGAAAAACCTTGCTTTGGCCCTGATCAGTGGGGCGATCATTCTTGGCCTCTTCACTCTGCCTCTGGGCGTAATCCTTGACCGGATCGTTTACACCATAACAGACTCCTCAATCATCTTACTCGCCTTAGCAATGGGCGTAATCCCGATAATCGGCGGCACCATGAAGGAGAGTGGCCAGATCGATAGTCTGGTCAATAACGTGAGGATTAGCAGGAGGTATCTACTGCCGTTCTCGGCGGCGCTGATGGGCCTTCTGCCGATGCCCGGTGGTGCCCTCCTCTCAGCTCCCATTCTCGAAAGGGGCGGTGAGAGGGTTAGTAACGATCTCAAGGCCGCAATAAACAACTGGTTTCGGCATCTCTTTATCCTGATCTATCCGTTGAGCCCGGCCTTAATCGTATCGGCTAAGATCTCTGATCTCGACGTCTATGTGGCAATCGTCTATCTGTTGCCCGGTCTCTTACTTGCATC
>JBHIBM010000047.1:0-9748 GCA_046759085.1 Candidatus Zixiibacteriota bacterium | reverse complement strand
GGCCCGCACGAGGCCGAGAGGTAAGCTCTATCTCCTATAACCTTACGCACGGCACGGACGGCCTCGGCATTGATCTCTTCGGTCCTATCTCGGAGAGAGTATTGTGAAAGCTTTAGCGGAGAGGCTCCGAAGGTGTTCGTCTGGATTATGTCTGCGCCGGCCTGAAGATAGAGTCTGGCGATTTCCTCGAGAGCTTCCGGTTGCTCGAGATTCATCCTCTCCGGACAGTCGCCAGCTTTCAGGCCCCTTTGGAGCAACATTGTTCCCATGGCACCGTCGGCAACCAGAACCACCCCCTCTATAAGGCGATCCAGCAGTCTTTGCATATCACCCAACTCCCACGAAACCCTTGACACAGTCGACGGCATTGAGACCGTCGTAGCAGTATGCGTCCGCTCCGATCTTTTTGGCATATGCAGACGATAAAGGGGCACCGCCGACGATTATTTTCGTCTTGCCATAGATCCCGCGCTCCTTGGCCAGATCGATCACCTTCTTCATTACCGGCATGGTAGTGGTCAGGAGAGCCGACATGCCGATCACCTCTGCAGCTTCCTGTTCGGCCACCTCGATGAATCTCTCTGGCGGCACATCATTCCCAAGGTCGACTACTTCGAAGCCGGCCCCTTTGAGCATGATAGCGACTAGGTTTTTGCCGATGTCGTGCAGATCCCCCTGCACGGTGCCAATAACAACCTTGCCGATGGTCGGAATCCCCTCCTTGATCAGAAGCGGCTTCAGAAGATCCATCCCCGCGTACATAGCCTTGGCAGCAAGGAGGACCTCCGGCAAAAATATCTCGTGCTTTTTGAATCTCTCGCCGATGACGGCCATCCCGGCAATGAGTCCATCATCCAGGATTTTCTTCGGTTCAAGCCTCTCGTCGATTGCTTCCTGCGTTAGCTCGGCGACCCTGTCGCCATTGCCCCTCTGCAGATTTTCAGACAACTCCTGAAGTATACCCACGTTGTTCTCCCGAATTCAGAAGCGCTACGCTATTGATTCAATACAGCTTCTATTCTGTCCCGACATGAATGGGTGTCACAATCGCTGCAAAACGGGAAGTCATCATCGAACTCGAAGATCTCTTTCGCACCGACAACGATAACCCCGCTTATTGATTTGAGAGGCTGCATCAGAAAACTCTCGCGGAGGGTGATTCCAACTTCATCCGGTCGGAGGTGCTGGAAAAGCTTCTTTTGTCCGCTCATATGCCATCCGCAATAGCCGGGGCTGAATTGCATAACTCCCACTGTGGAGTCAAATCGACCGCTTTCCTTCAAGTAACCAGCATAAAACCTCTCCAAAGCTTGAGCTGCCATCTCGGCGCCAAGGGAGGCTGCCGAATCAAGCATTGACCCAAGGGCAAATTCGTTTTCGCGGAAAAGACCGGAGATCTTCGCAGAAACACTTTCACCAACAGTGACGGCGAAAAGGGCCAGGCTGTCAGAGCCTTTGTAAATCTTGTCTAGCGGTGTTTCTTCCTCGTTTTTGCCTTCGCCGCGATAGACTTCAGTGAAGTCCGGCTTCGAGATCTCCATGATGATGCCAGTCGGATCTGAATGGTCCCTGTAAATTGAAATAGACTGCTGAGCTAACCGGGTCGTTGTCTCATCAGGGGTGACCGTCTCCGGGATGCCCTGGCCCTTGAGGACATCGCCCACGGAAAGGACATTGTTCTCCCTTGGGATGGGAATCGTCTTTCGCACTAACTTATCTCCGGCAAGCTCTCCATCCCGTGGCGACGAGCCTCAGCCTCCATCAGCTCTGTCAGCGCTCTCTTTACCTGGTCAGAAAGTCTCACCCGCTGGTGCTCTTCAATCAGTCTTTCTACCTCCCGGTGTGCCCTTTCTCCAAGGGTCAGACCTCCTTCTTCCTGCCATCTCGATCGGTTTGCGCGATCGATCACCGGCCCGGGGAAATAGACTTCCTCTTTCAGATAGCGGCGAGTATGATCCGAGATCAAGAGATGCCCTTCCTTTAGGAGCTCTTCGAATCTCGGCTGAGAGGGAAAGTCCTCCTTCGGTTGGATGCCCTCAATCATCCGAAAGACCATGCCGCAGATCTCATTGTCAACTACGAGCTTCTCAATGCTGAAACAGCTCTCGAAATCGAGCATCCCCGGACCGGAGATGCTGTTTATCCCCGCAAGCGCTGCCAGGGTAGCACCCATCGATGATTCCAGCCCTGCCTGGGCATCGAGAAGTTTGGCATCGCTGAGGCCGATATATGCCTGGGTCGGTAGACCGAGATATTTTCCGATTTCATTGTAGGCACAGTCTATCATCATGGTCTCGATCGCGCCCATCGGCGTGGTCTCATATCTAACATCGAATATGGCGGGCGAGCCACCGTAGAGCGCTGGTGCCCCCGGGCTTGT
The DNA here is from genome assembly GCA_046759085.1 of Candidatus Zixiibacteriota bacterium. Classification (GTDB taxonomy): domain Bacteria; phylum Zixibacteria; class MSB-5A5; order DG-27; family DG-27; genus DG-27. Next base: position 7,368 of record JBHIBM010000047.1, on the reverse strand, counting down.
CAGCTGGCTTATTATCAAGCCACTCAACGTCTCTGCGGTGTGCTGAATGAGTGTCCCAACGAGCGTGACCGGCGCCATGAATCCGGAAAGCGGCATCGATATGTATTCCACCGGTATGGAATAGTTGGCGCAGTCGACCAGGTTCTGGGAGGTGACCTCGCTCCACTTGATGGGGGAGGTGGGGCAGCATGAGAAGATCGTCAACGGCTTGGCTCTGAGTTCCTCTTTAGATCCCCGCACTGCGATCTGGAGCTTCTTCATGATTTCGAAGGCTTCAATCGTAAATGCGCCGGTCACGACCGGCTTTTCGCAGAACAAGAGCGAGAGATAGAGGCGATAGCTGTCAGATATTCTTTCGTGCACATCAGAGGGGACGATCGCCGTCGACTGCGAAGCGATGTGGTCCATCTTGTTCATCAGCTTCGCGTATTGTATGTAATCTGCTGTTGTCGGCGGGCGGATCCTGTTACCCTTATAATCCAGGATATTTATGGCCGCAGAGCCGGGCGTGAAATTGAGGTTGAATCCAGAAAGATGAGCAGCTTCATTTCCGAGGGAATCGTAGAGCTTGAACGAATCGGGCGCACTCTCCAGGGCTTTGTCGATCATATCTTGGGTGAGATGAGCGCGGTTTTTGTCCATATCGATCCTTGCGCCGTGATCAGCGAGCATCGAAAGGACACCCTTGTTGTGTATTTCCACCCCGAGCTTGCATATCAGTTCTCTGCCTTCAGAGACGATCTTCTCTATCAGTTCGTCACTCAGAAATCTTAATACCGGTCTCACCTCGAAGCTCCTCTCGACGGCATATCTTCAGGACGTTTCGGTCACTCTCCTTTGAAAGATAGGGAATAGAAGCTACCTTTTCAACGGAAAAGGATGCAGTCCGTTGTGTTGGTTACCCCACACAAAAAGAGCCCTTCCACATACTTGCAGAAGGGGCTCAATTTACGTCCGAGCGGGAGCTACGAGACGAGTTCATCAACTGGGTAATTAGAATGCCTGCTACTTAGGCAGCATTTTCGGTCCCGACCTTACTCCCAGCAGACTTTTGTGAGCTTTGAGTTCAGCATGCGGTTACATTATGTGGTGGTTTGCGCAACTCGTTGGAAGGCAGTCAAGTATGTCTGACAGGCAATGTTATCTTACAGGCTTGTGAGAACGGGCTGTGACCACAGCTAAGGCTGGCCTTCTGCTGGAGAAGGGAAATGCCCTAACTGTGTCAACATCGCAACATTGTCCCAGCTTACCCAGGTTTCAGCAATCTTGCTGTTTTCTAATCTATGAATGATGAGATTCACCAACGTGAAGCTCTTCCCGCTGGCTGGAAGGTCACCCATCGGTCCTGTTTGGGTACCGGTCATCGTAGTAATGTAAGCTACCTTGTCTCCCTCCGCAATCATAAGATCAATCGTCTCACGGCAGTCTGGAACAGCTTCCAAGAACTCTTTGACAAACGCTTTGAATTGCTCGGTCCCGTGAAGCTCCTGAAGACCGGGGGGCATGGCCTGGCAGTGCCGGATATAATTAGGTGCAAGAACTTCATCAAACACGCCGATATTTCCCCTTGCTATCTCTTCGTGCACGTAGCGCACTACCGCTTTGTTTTGCTCCTCCAGCTGCTTGACCCTGAAGTCTTCCGAACAGCCAATCAAAATAGCAATTACAGAGAGCATGAGCATCCCAAGAACGATCCGGCGGTTTCTCATCTTACCTCTTCCTTTCGTTGGCATGAGTTGGGCAGAAGCCTTATTCTCCTGCCCAGTTTAGATTTATTCAGGTGAAAGATATAACGATTACCACTGAGATCAAAATAATGGACCTCCCTTGCGGGGAGCTTCAGGCTTATGGCGGGCCCTACGAGACGATTTCATCAACTGGATAATCCAGCATGCTGCGGCGTAATGCCATTAATGTTAATAACCTATAAGGATCGCAGTAACTTCATCACCAAAGTTGATGAATTATCAGCTGCAATTTCGAAGAATTGTCCCATCTCTTCACGGGCGGTTTCTGCGCCGGAGCCGCCGGCTAGATCGGATGCGGAACGGAAGATGATGAAAGGAAGGCCGTTGACCACACACACCTGGGCGACCGCCGCCGATTCCATATCGGTAACCATCGCCGAGAACTGCTGATTCAACCAGAGGCGTTTTTCCTGACTATCGATAAAGCTGTTGCCGCTGACGCCGGTACCGCCGACCAGCAGACGAGGTGTCCGGTTGCCGATCCTCTCGAGTGCGAGATCATCATTGGCAAGTTGATTGGCGGCGCCTAGCAAGACGGAGTCGACCGCAAAGTACAGCGAAGTAGTCAGGCTGTCGGCGCTATTATCGAAATATTGTATTGCCGAGGGTTTAAAGCCGTCTTTGCCGTAATAGCCGTAATCATGCGTGATCCAATCGCTGCAGATGACAATGTCGCCGATACGAACCGAGGTATCGATGGCTCCGGCGATTCCGGAGAAGATAACCGTCTTGGGGTGGAATTGATCAATCAGATACTGTGCCGACATGGCGGCATTGGTCATGCCTATGCCGGATTCGGCCAGGACAATCTCTTTGCCTGAAAGCTGGCCGACATACGTTGTTCGGCCAAGGGTGGTGACGCTGTCTGCAATAGTCATCTGCTGAGAAAGAAGTACGCCCTCGGCGTCGAACGCATATAAGATAAGATACGGACTAAATCGTTTGTCAGCAGTCTGACAACCAATGAGAAACAGCAGAGTGAGAAGCCCCAAAATCTGCATTGCATGTACGAAGCGCCTATTTTCGAGAATCTTCTTAACAATACTCATTATTCTTCTCCCAGCCGGACGTCGTCAAATCAACTTCGATCGCTTGACCTCAAAATTAGGATAGACCTTCTTGATTCGCAAGCCATTTAATCACTCCTTAACACAGGTCTCCATAGGTCATATATGACGATTCCGAAGCCCTCTTCGATACATACTCATACGCATTATCTCCTATACATAAAGCCCTTCAACATCTCTGCCAAAGGGCCTCGATCTAGATCTAAGCGGGGGCTACCAGACGGTTTCATCGGCTGGACAATCAGAAACCTCCGTAGTCAGATAGCATTCAAGGCCCAGACCTCAACCTCCGTATGCTTCTTTGAGCTTTGAATTCGAGATTGTGCTCGCCTATAAAATCGCTCGTGGAGGCCGTTTGAAAAGAAGCTGTTCGGTGACGCCTAACAGCACCAGTCAGAATGACTAGAAGGCTTCACAGCTATGCGCCAGGGCAGCAAGAGCTATTTCAACAGCAACATCTTCTTGGCTTCAGCAAAATCTCCCGCATGAATTCTGTAGAAATACAGGCCAGAGGAATTGTCCTTGGCATCCCAGACAATCTGATGATAACCTGCCTGCTGTTCACCTTGGGCCAGTTTTTCAACTTTGCGACCAAGGAGATTGTAGATCTCGATAGTCACCTCGGAGATTAAAGGGAGGCCATATCGGATGATTGTGAAAGCGTTTAACGGATTCGGGTAGTTTTGAGAGAGGAAGAAGCTTTTCGGCAATTTCGCTGGCAAATCATAGTTACCAGCTAGACCTATAGTGGATTCTCCACGTCGTTCCAGAGCTGGATCACCATACAGGTTGAAAGTAAACAAATCCCAGTATTCGGCATAATGTTCCCAATTATAAGCTTGACTACAATAGAATTCTGAGTTGTATAAGGCTTCTCCCACCTTTTCGGGTCCTCCGGGACCGTCTACTAGGTAATGATTAAATTCGTAGCAATGTTCTTCTCCGCCTCCAGTAGATACCCAAACCACTCGTGTGCCGCTGACGATACCGGCAGAGGCGCCGAATGAGGGCTTAGTCAATAGATCAATTCCAAGATTACCCCAAGCATTCGGTTCCGGATAGCCAACCACACAAGACAATGCGAATACGATTGAGGGAAAATCATCATCGAGATTAGAGTAAATGCCAATGAAACCGGGATGCCACATCTCATTGGGATTATATGTCTCCGGAACGCGATCCCCATCATCCCAAGACCACACTCTCCGGGCAACGTAGCTTGACCAACCGTGGGCATACCAGTTCACAATCCCATATTGACCGTTCCGCCAATCCCCGATAAATGCCGTCTCGCTCAATGCGGACCAGGGATACGCAGAAGGTGCCAAACCTCCCTGTTCACTATAGTGGCTTATGGCCCAGCCATTCATAATGTCGGTCTCGATCTCGTTTATAAGTGCAGCCCCGTCCAACAATTCTCTACCGCTATGATTTTCGTTAGCGTAATAGGCGATTGCACCGGCATGGAGAGCCCGGTTTTTCCAATCTCCTGTATCCTGCTCAAAAGCGACCAGTTTATTGAGCGTATACGTTATCCGAGTCGTGTTATTGGCAGGAATTCGGCCCACATAAACTTCGGCTAAAAAGTCAGGGCTATCCTGACCGTATTCGCCGTAGAAGCCATCACCATCTGAATCCCATGAAATGCTATCTGGGCCTGACAAATCTGCATAGTAATAGTCAGTAGGCACGTCACCAGCCCAGGGCCAAGCCGACGGATCGCCGGCGCCATTCAAGTGGTTGTTTGAATCGGGATAGCAGTAGCGCATCGGGATTGTTGCATAATCACCAACCAGAAGAACATACTCAGTACCCCAGGATCCATAGCAGCCCATGAGAAAATTGCGAATCTGCTCGGCCAGGTCGCCACCAGGTTGACCAGTAATCTCAGCGTCAGTAGTCAGGACAATCCTGATGTTACATCCCAGGGTAGCTTTCCAGTTCGGGAAGTCTGAAGAATTTATGGCACTTAAAAGACCACCATCAGTGAGGATCACATAGTCATAAATATCCTGCCGATCCTCAGATCGTGAATCTATGGGTTGATACGACCCCTTGATTTGCTCGTAATTGATGAACAACCGGGCGGCTCTATCATCAGCGACAGTATCCCACCTTAACTCTTCAACTCTTTGAGCTTCTATGCTGCCTGGAGAGGGCAGATCATAATCGATGGTAATGCGAGCAGCACCATAATATACCAGCCTGCCTGATTGTGGAGAATAACTGAAGGGGTAGAAGGAAACTGAAGCGTAGGAGTATTTCCGTAGAGTGCCAGAACTTTTAAGTTTCCCTCTTACGTTCGGATAAGCTTGGTTTGAGGAGTAGACCGTTTTCTTGTTTATTTCCCACTCGCGCTGCAGCTCCTCAATACGTTCCCTGTGAAGGTATGGGTCGACTAAAGGGAGAAGTGGCGGAGATGGCAAAATACGATATGTACCTGGCAAATGGTGAGCGTTAATGCCTTTTACGTCAACTGACTGAACACTGGCACCAGGCGGAAGGGCTACCAAGAAGCTTTTAGCCGGCAACATCGGTTTGCCTGGTTCCATCAAATAGCCGAAACCTTCAACAACGATTTGGTGCCCGCTCTCCGTGTCTATGATCTCGTAGCCACCAACAGGTATTGTAACAGTGATTCGTTGCTGTTCTCCCGTAGCTAAAGCACAAGGTGTTACCAGCAACGAGAGTCCAAACATCACAATCAGCCCGAAAAGTAAGATGACATGTTTCATTTCTTTACTCCTTGATTAGGAGAAGAGAGATACTCTAATTCGCTCCAAAGCACTCTTCCCAGGGAACTTACAGACAACCATATTCATAGATAATCAGAAACTTGCCAAAAGTCAATGAAAAACGTGTCTGAGGGTTTACCACAGGTTGTTCCGCAGTAAAGAATACCTCCGCCTATAATACACGGAGATACAACTGCTGACTGGTCGGCGCGGATGACCTCACAAAAGACAGAACTTTTCGGTTCTGCTTCCGATTAAGATAGCTCGCGAGGCCGACCACAGACTACTTAGAAGATAGGCTATTAAGCTATGCGCGGTTTTGTTCGGCAAGATCCGTAAGGGCGACAAAAAGCCTGTGGTTCTTCTGGAGCAAACCTACATAGCTCTTTTCTCTCTTCCCGGCTTTCGATCTCATTAATCTGACCAGGTTCTGTTTTTCGGCCGTTCTCCAATCGGAGAGACCCGGTATCGATGCCAATAGCGGGCTCCAGCGCTCGAATTGTAACCGCTCAGGAGCGGTCCACGACTTCAAATCGCCGATATTCAGCGCCTGCCTCACCGATCTCTTTGATACTCGAAGAACCCTGCGGCTGGCTGCCCGGAATCTATCGGCAATCATGCTGGTTACGGCCATTCCGATATCGGCCACCAGAAGCTCTTTGAATGGCGTTTCAGATTTTGGCCTCAAATCGATAACGAGATCGCTCAGGGCAAGTTTTTTCAATGTCTTGATATCGGTGCGATAAGTCTTGTCACGCTGTATTTTCTCCCATTCCTCTTGCGCCAGTTCGTCTGTCCGGGGGTCGAGCGACCGGAATCCGAGCTTGTAGTAAAACCAGAACGACCCCGACTGAAGCCCCTCCTCGTTTTCGTGGCCGACCTGCCACCGCCGCATGAGAAACGCTCTGGCGCCGAAATGATGATAGAATACCCTGAAGAAATGCTCGAAGATGAGCGCTGCCTCTCCTGAACGGAAGGTGTCGAAAACGTTAATCGCGATTTCGCAGCGCTCGAAAAACAGAACCGCGATGCCGTAGCCAATGGGTACACCGTTTTTCACAAGCAGGGCGCTGTAGTTGGCCTCCAGGGGCATCCGGTATTCGGGAAGCATCCCCAGCATGAATATCTCCAGCCCGCGCCCCACTGATGTCATATAAACCTCTTCAGGATTGGCGTAAAGCACCGGATAAAGCTCACGGTGGCGAGGCAACTGCGCCCTTATAAGAGTATTTATTATTTCCGTCCCGACCTTCTGAGTAAGAAGTGAAAGCGATGGCGATCCCTTTCTGATCGAGTCTCTTAAATCGACCTTCGCCTTTTTCAATGCAGCCTTATGATAATATATTCTCTGGGGAGGAGTTTTGGCTAAGGTCCGGGCTGCTCTTGATTTGCCGAGTTCCCACCTTAGCGTCAATTCGGCGTTGTCATAAAGATGTTGCTTTATCTCCAATGGCGCCTCGAGGCTATCCAGTTTTTCTAAAAGCCAGCCCAGGGAGGTTTGTCCACCGCTTATAGCTTTTCTTACCCAATCTTCTGTGGAAAGGTTTTCATCGTCAACGCCGTCGCTTTCCATATACAACGTGAATAAACTCAGCATCGCCGAAAGCGGATCGGCTTCTTTCGAATTATAGTCATCCCAATCTATATCAACCGCTGCCCCGTAGTTTTTCACCAACCAGCGGGCCATCTGGATGCCGTAAGAGTAATGGATCTTTGTATCAACCATGCCGGAATCGTCAATCCGGTCATCATCGGGGCCGTTTATTTCCCTGAAGTGCTCAATTCTGTCGGCGAAGTTGGCCAGCTCACCGTCCACGA
>JBHIBM010000046.1:0-9894 GCA_046759085.1 Candidatus Zixiibacteriota bacterium | reverse complement strand
GGCGGCGGCGGTCACCAGCGCTTAAGCGGTGCGAAAAGCCCCCTGGAGATACAGATGGCTCTTCCGGAAGCGACCACAGACCATAGAGGGGTGTTAGTATTGGGGGGTGGGATTGCCGGAATTCAAGCCGCCCTTGATCTGGCGGCCTCTCGAATTCCGGTCTATTTAGTCGAGAAGTCCGCCTCCATCGGGGGTCGGATGGCTCAATTAGATAAGACCTTCCCCACCATGGATTGCTCCATATGAATTCTGGGTCCCCGGATGATGGATGCCGGTCGGCATCCCAACATAAGATTGCTTACCAACTCGGAGCTGGTGGGATTGGAGGGAGAGGCCGGAGATTTTAAGGCTAAGGTGAGAAGACATCCCCGTTACGTCAGCGAGGAGCTCTGCACCGGCTGTGGAGTCTGCAGCAGAAACTGCCCGGTGGAGGTCTTATCCGAGTTCGACGCCGGGGTGAGAAAGCGGAAAGCGGTTTACGTCCCCTTTCCGCAGGCGGTTCCCAATATCTACATCCTCGATAGAGAGAATTGCACCGAGTGCGGCGTCTGCGTGGAGAAATGTCCCCGCGACGCCATCGACCTCGATGATGCCGGCCAGGATCTGGAACTGAAGGTTGGCTCCGTGATCGTTGCCACCGGCTTCGAGGTCTTCGACCCCACGGTGGTGAAGGCATACGGCTTCGGGCTCTACGATAACGTCGTCACCAGCATGCAGATGGAGAGGCTCTTGAACGCCTCCGGGCCGACCCAGGGACACATCCTTCGTCCCTCCGACGGGAAGGTCCCCGAAAAGATCGGCTTCGTACAGTGTGTTGGCACCCGCGGGGAGGCCGGCTTAGAGTACTGCTCCCGCTTCTGCTGTATGAACACCATTAAGGATTGCATGCTGGTCAAACAGCACGCCCCCGAGATCGAGGAGCTTAAGATATTTTACATCGACATCCGGGCCGCCGGAAAGGGGTTCGAGGAGTTCTACCAGCGCTCTTTGGAGATGCCGGAGCTGACCTATATCCGCGGCCGTCCCTCCAAGATACTTGAAGACCCGCAGACCAAGGACCTGGTGGTTCAGGTGGAAGACGGCGAAGCCGGGAAGATAAACGATTTCCAGATGGATATGGTGGTTCTCTCCTCCGGAGCGGTGGCCAACAAGACCAATCAGAAGTTGGCAGAAATCTTAGGGATAGAGCGGGAGGAGAGCGGATTCTTCAAAGCCGGGGTGGAGACCGGTTCCCCACTTGAGTCCACAAAAGAGGGGATCTATCTCTGTGGCTGTGCCTCCGGGATAAACGATATCTCCGATTCTGTCGCCCAGGGTTCGGGAGCGGCGGCGGAGGCGGAAAAGCATGTCTCCAAACTCAGGATCGAAGAGAAAAAGGAGGAGATCCTCGAACTGGATGTGAGCGGGCCGCCCCGGATCGGGGTCTTCGTCTGTCACTGCGGCATCAACATCGCCGGAGTTTTAGATATCGAGGAGCTCAAAAAATATGCTGAAACTCTGCCCGACGTGGTTTTCGTCAGAGACAGCCTCTTTCTCTGTTCCGACGATGGTCAGAGGCGGCTGCAGGACATGATCAAGAAAAAGAGACTCAACCGCGTCGTTGCCGCCGCCTGTACCCCTCGAACCCACGAGCCGATCTTCAGGGAGAGCTGCGCCCGGATCGGTTTGAACCCCTATCTCTTCGAGATGGTGAACGTCAGAGACCAGTGCAGTTGGGTTCACACCGAGAAGCCCCAGGAGGCGACCGAGAAGGCGAAGGACTTAATCAGAATGGGAGTCGCGAAAGCACGCCTGCTTGAACCTCTCTACAAGCAGTCAATCAAGATCGACCGCAAGGTCTTAGTGATCGGAGGTGGCATCTCCGGGATGCGGGCCGCCCTCGACTTGGAGGCTCAGGGATTCGGGGTCTATCTGATCGAGAAACAGAACAAGCTGGGGGGACGCTTAAAGGAGCTTCATCGCATCTATCCCCAGGATCTCTCCGCCACGGAGTTGGTCGAATCCATGGTCCAAAAGGTCGAAAAGAGCAAAATCGAGGTCTTCACTGATACCGAAATTACCGACATCAAAGGCTTCATTGGCAACTTCGAGGTCTTCACCAATAAAGGCGGACTCAAAGTCGGCACCATCGTTCTGGCGATCGGCGGGGAGCTCTACCAGCCCGAGGGAGAGTTTGGTTACGGGAGGTTCAAAAACGTCATCACCAATCTGGACCTGGAACAGATGATCAAAGATAACGAAGGCGACATCATGATTGACGGCGAAAAGCCGGCGACGGTCGCCTTCATCCAGTGCGTCGGCTCCCGAGACTTAGAGAAAAACCCCGGCTGTTCCCGCTATTGCTGTCCCACCACCATCAAACAGGCCCTCGAGCTTAAGAAGAGAGGAACGAACGTGGTGGTCTTCCACCGCGATATGAGAACCGTCGGGACCAAGGCGGAGGAGCACTACCGCAAAGCCCGGGAGATGGGGGTGCGCTTTCTCAAATATACCCCGGAGATGAAACCTCAGGTGGTCGGAGAAGGAAAAGCCTCCGGCATGGAGTTGTTAGAGCCGGCTTTGAATCGAAATCTGACACTGCCGGTGGATGCGGTGGTGTTGGCCTGCGGCATGATCCCTAATGAAATCGAAACCGGAAGGTTGCAGGAGATTCTGAAGGTGCCCCGCGGTGCGGACGGTTTCTTCATGGAGAGACACGCCAAGCTGGGCCCGGTGGAGACCACCGTGGAGGGAGTCTTCGTCTGCGGTACCGCTCAGGGTCCCAAGGACATCTCCGATTCGATCGCCCAGGGTTCTGCCGCCGCCGCCAAGGTGGCCACCTTCATCTGCAGGGACTCAATTGAGCTTGAACCCACCACCTGCATCGTCGATGCCGATATGTGTCGCGGTTGCGGGAAGTGTGTCGCGGTATGCGAATTCCTGGCCCCCAACCTGGTGGAGAAATCCCCCGGAATCTTCATCGCTGAGATTAATCAGGCTCTGTGCAAGGGGTGTGGAACCTGTGCCTCCTGGTGTCCCACTGGCGCCATCGCGGCCAAACATTTCACCGACAGACAGGTAGAATCGATGATAGAGACTTTCCTCACGGAGGCGGTTTGAGATATGAGCGCCAAGTTGTCCTCTACAACTAAGAAGAAGACCTCAGAAAGGAAATTCATTCCCAGGATCGTGGTCTTCGCCTGCAACTGGTGCAGTTACGCTGGGGCCGACAATGCCGGAGTGAGTCGCATCCAATATTCGCCCAACTTCCGGATCATTCGCACCATGTGCTCCGGTCGGGTCACCCCCGGGATGGTGCTGAAGGCTTTCAAGTTAGGCGCCGACGGGGTTTTGGTCTCCGGCTGCCATATCGGGGACTGCCACTACATCTTCGGCAATCATCGCGCCATCGAGAATTTCGAGAGGACTCAGGCGATAATCGAGACTCTGGGATTAGAAGAGGGTCGGTTGCGGCTGGAGTGGGTCTCTGCCGCCGAAGGGCCCAGATTCGGACAGCTGATCGATGAGTTCGTGGGAAAGGTGACCAAGTTGGGACCGAGCCCGCTTAACAACTCTAACCGCCGGAAGTGAGATGGATACGACCACTGCATATCTCAAGAAAAACCGGGTTTTCAACTGTCTGGAGTGCGGGAAATGCACCGCGGTCTGCCCCATCTCCCGCTTCAACGGCACCTATTCCCCCAGGAGGTTTGCCAGCCGGGGGATCTTTTACGGGAGCGGAGACATCGGCAAGGACAATCTATTGTGGTCCTGTCTGACCTGCAAACAATGCTCTCTGGTCTGCCCCGCAAATGTTAACTACTCCGAGTTCATGCGGGATGCCCGGGTTGAGGCCCGCCAGATGGGTTATAGCGGCAATCCCTCTCACAGCGGAGCCCTTCACTACATAATGGAGATGACCGCCTCGCCGGATCTGAGGCAGAAGCGCACCGAGTGGATTACAGAGGACTTGAAGACCTGTAAAGAGGGGGAGATGCTCCTCTTCGTCGGCTGTCTCCCTTACTACGACGATTTCTTCTCCAAGGATCTCGATTTTTCTCCGATCGACATCGCCAAAGATAGCATAAAGATTCTGAACCATCTGGGAATTGTTCCGGTGGTGTTGGAAGACGAGCGCTGTTGCGGGCACGATTTCTACTGGAGCGGAGACTTAGAGAATTTTATTAAGCTGGCGGAGCTGAACTTGAAGGAGTTCGAAAAGGCAGGGGTCAAGACCATCGTCACCGCCTGTCCGGAGTGTGCCCTCACGTTAAAGAAGCTCTACCCGGAACAACTTGGGACGGTCAACTACTCCGTTTTGCACCTGTCCGAACTCATAGCAGACAACCTCGATAAGCTGAAGTTGAATAAGATCGAATCCCGAATCACTTTTCAGGATCCCTGTCGCTTGGGACGTTACTTAGATATCTACGAGGCCCCCAGAAAGGTAATGAGTGCCATTCCGGGAGCCCAGTTCCAAGAGATGCAGAGAAGTGGTAAAAAGGCGGTCTGCTGCGGCACCTCCGCCTGGACCAACTGCGATAGTTACTCCAAGCAGATTCAGAGTTGGCGCTTGAACGAGGCGAAGGGGGTGGGGGCAGATATTCTCGTCACCGCCTGCCCCAAATGTCAGATACATTTTCGCTGCGCTAATAAGAACGAAGAGAATGGGAAGAACATAGACATAGAGATAAAAGATCTATTTAGTCTTTTTGCCTCTGCCTTAGAGTAGAGAGCTTCGATATAGACCGGAGGAGAAGATGACCGATGAGATGAAAAAGCCCGAGGATTTGCGGATAGGCGTTTTCGTGTGTGACTGCGGGCTCAACATCGCCGGGACCGTGGACTGCAAAGCGGTGGCGGAATATGCCGAGACCTTAGATGATGTGGTGGCGGTGGTGCGCAACAAATACACCTGCGCCGACCCCGGTCAGAACGAGATCAAAAGGGCGATCGAAGAACACAACTTGAATCGAGTTGTCGTGGCCTCCTGCACCCCCAAGATCCACGAGCCCACATTCCGGAACTGTGTCGCGGAGGCCGGGCTCAATCCCTACCTTTTCGAGATGGTCAACATCCGGGAGCACTGCAGTTGGGTGCACCAGTATGAGAAGGAGAAGGCCACCGAGAAGGCTAAAGATTTGGTCAGAAGCGGAGTTGCCCGAGCTCGCTTCTTAGAGCCTCAAATCGAGGAGGAGGTGCCGGTCACCAAGGCGGCTTTAGTCATCGGCGGCGGGATTTCCGGCATCCAGGCGGCATTGGATTTGGCTGACGCCGGGCACAAGGTCTATCTGGTGGAGAAGGAGCCCTCCATCGGTGGGATCATGGCCGCCATCGACAAGACTTATCCCACCATGGACTGCTCCATATGAATACTGGGGCCCAAGATGATGGATGTCGGTCGACATCCCAACATAACCTTATATTCATACAGCGAAGTTGATGCCCTCACCGGTTTCGTCGGCAACTTCCACGTCACCATCCGCCGGAAGGCCCGTTACGTGGTCGAGAGCGAATGCACCGCCTGTAATGACTGTGTGGATGTCTGCCCGGTGGTGGTCCCGGACGAATACCAGCAGGGTTTCTCCTCCCGCAAAGCGATTTACATCCCTTTCCCCCAGGCGGTTCCCTCGGCTTACGTTCTCAACATGGAGGAGTGTCTGGGGAATAACCCCATCGCTTGCGGGAAGTGTGCGGAGGCCTGCGAGAAGAAGTGCATCGACTACGATATGACGGACGAACTTGTCAATATCGAGGCCGGCGCCGTCATCGTCGCCACCGGCATGGAGGTCTACGACCCCACGGAGCTGGATGAGTTCGGGTACACTCGTCACGAAAACGTCGTAACCAGCATGGAGTTTGAGCGTTTGATCTGTGCCGGCGGGCCCACGGAGGGACATTTCATTCGTCCCACTGACCGGAAGATTCCCAAGACTATCGGATTCATTCAATGTGTCGGCTCCCGCTCTGAAAACCGCGGCAATCCGTACTGCAGTAACATCTGCTGTATGAACACCGTCAAGGACACTCTGCTTCTGAGAGACCACTATCCCGATGTCGAGGCCAAGGTCTTCTACATAGACATCCGCGCCTTCGGGAAGGGGTTCGAGGATCTGTACAAGAGAAGCCGGGAGGAGGGGGTCAAATACATCCGCGGGATTCCCGGCGAGATCGAAGAAGATCTAGAGACTAAGAATCTTCTTCTGACCGTCGAAAACACCACCACCGGGCAGTTGGAGAAGCACGAGCTGGAGATGGTGGTTCTCTCCCTGGGACTGGTGCCTCGCCACGACGGGGATCTCTTGAAGAGATTTTTGACCCTGTCCAACACCGCCGACGGGTTTTTGATGGAGTCCCACCCGAAGCTGAAGCCGGTGGATGCCCCCACCCGGGGGGTCTTCTTCGCCGGCTGTGTGGAAGCCCCCAAAGACATAAAGGACAGCGTCACCCAGGCGGGAGCGGCGGCAGCTCGTGCCAGCATCCTCTTGAACGCTGGCAGGGTGAAGATCGAGGCCATCACCTCCCGGATCATAGAGGAGAAGTGCAACTACTGCGGCATCTGCGCCCGGGTCTGTCCCTATCACGCCATAATGGAGCCCGACCGAAAGGCCAAGAAGGCGCCGGTTGTGGTTCAGGCCGCCTGTGCCGGCTGCGGGGCCTGTGCCGCCGAATGTCCTCAGGGCGCCATCGAGATGAGGCATTACCGCGATGACCAGTACATCGCCCAGATTGAGGCGCTGATGACGGAGAGGCCTCACGAGCATATCGTCACCTTCGCCTGCAACTGGTGCTCTTACGCCGGCGGAGACAACGCCGGCACCGCCAGACTGCAGTTCCCGACAAGCTCCCGCTTGATTCGCACGATGTGCTCCGCCCGGGTGGATGAGGACTTCGTGATGCACGCCTTCAGGCTGGGTGCCCCCATAGTTTTAGTCTCCGGCTGTCATTTCGCCGACTGCCATTACATCAGTGCGGTGGAGTGGACTCAGAAGAGAGTGGAGCGGATGTGGAATAAGCTCGATAGGCTGGGAATCCGTCCCGAAAGGTTACAACTGGAGTGGATAAGCGCCGCCGAGGGGCAAAAATTCGCCAAGGTGATGAGGGAGTTAGAAAAGATGCTCAAGAGTGTGACCATGGACGAGATCAAATACACTATGGAAGTTCTGAGCAATGGAAAGGGCAAGAAGAAAGCCGCACCTGCCAAGAAGGCGGCTGTCGCGAAAGAAATAAAGGTGGAATAGCATGCCCGAGGCGAAATTCTAGTGTCTGCGTTGCGGTCACGAATATACCGGTTCCTATACTCCCGGAACCCCTCAGGAGCTGACCTGCCCAGAGTGTAGGTCGAACAGCGTCCGGAGACTGCCGGAGAAAAAGCCGGCGCAGAAGGATTAAAGGCTTCGACCGAAAAGAGATATCCAACCTAAGCCTCAGGAGAGATTCCCGGGGCTTTTTTCGTTCTCTCAACACCGGTTGCTGCGTTTGCACCGGTCTGTTCAACTCTTATACCCCAAAGGATTTCCCAACCGGTGGTGCGCTTCTGCCCGTATAGCTGCGGGGTGTGTGACTTTTGCTCTCTGTTAAGCTTCTTCAGATCTTCAGTCGATACAGAAGATGTTCCTCGACGGTGAGGGCGGTTGGAGGGCGAACCTCCGCATATTACTTCCTTGGCGCTGGTGTCAGAAAAAGGATGGAGAGCGAAGACAGAATCTGGGGGGCAAGGGAAATTGAGACTTGGCGACCAAAAGAACGCTGCGCAACAAGCTCACGCTGGCATTCCTGACGGTTTTCCTTGTCACAGGGTTTCTGGCCTTTTTTGTACTGTACACCTATCACCGCACAGGTGAAGAAGTTTCAGTGATGACCGAGGATGTCATTCCCGGTGCCCTGGCCCTGGTGGACTTGAAGGCCGAGCTTGCGGTGCTCGGAAGTGAATTGGATGGCTTTCAGGACACCGGGGACACTACCCGCCTGAGACGCCTCACTGGCTGTCTGGCCGCCATTCGGAGGTCCGCGGAAGTTTACACCACACATGAGACCGGTGCGGGGAGAGGGGGACGCCGAGCAGCGCGGGATCTGGAAGAGCGCGCCAAACACATTGTCAGTCTGGCGGAGCAGGGGCTGGACTTGACTCAAGAAGGTGGGAGGCAGGTAGAGCTCGGTTCCCTTCAGCGCCGAATGCGTGTCGAACGAGAAGTGCTGGCGGCCCTGTTGGATGAACGCGTTCAGGTGCACATGCGAGAGCTGGTGGATCCGGCAGAGAGTGTTCATGAGTCCATCGTCTTCGGCGTCCGCTCAATCTGGATGGGTGTTATCACCGCCCTGCTTTTGGCTTTTGCGGCGGCGTTCTACATGGCCAACTCGGTTGTCAAACCGATCCACTCTCTCCACCACGGCTCCCAACGCCTCGGTAGTGGTGAGTTCGCTTTCCGCCTGGACATCAAGACCGGCGATGAGATCGAGCAGCTGGCAGAGGAGTTCAACCGGATGGCCGACAGGCTGTCCAGACTTTACTCCTCCTTAGAGCGCAAGGTGGCCGAAAGGACCGCCCGACTATCCAAAACTGTCAAAGAACTGAAGACAGAAGTCACGGAGCGCAAGCGGGTGGAGGCAGCCATCAAGCGGAGATTGGGATTTGAGAAAACGATTTCGGTCGTATCCTCTCGACTGCTCAGCAGCCCGGATTTTGAAGGCGCCATCAATGTCTCTCTCAGAGATATCGGTAGACTCACGGGGGCGAGTCGGGCGTATGTCTGTCTGTTCGATGAAGGCAACGGGAGAATGAGCAATACCCACGAATGGTGCGCCGCCGGAGTGAGACCACGAATCGAGAACCTCAGAGACATGCCAACGAGGGGGAACTCTTGGTGGATGACGAAACTGAGAAGCGGCGAGACCATCCAGTTCGAAGATATCTCGACGATGCCGCCGGAGGCGAAAGCTGAGAAGGAGTTACTCGAAAGCATAGATGCGAAATCGCTCATCGTGTTGCCCTTGACTATCCAGCGAGAACTTTCCGGGTTCGTGGGTTTTCATGATGCCTTCGAAACGGAGGCGTGGAGGCCGGAGGACTCCGCCATCATCCGGGTGTTCTCGGACATCCTCGGAAATGCCTTTGAGCGCAGGCGCGCCGAAGAGCAATTGCGCTCCATGTCGATTCATGACGAACTCACAGGACTGTATAACCGCCGTGGGTTCTTTGCCGTCACTCAAGAAGGGTTAAAACTTGTCAGGAGGGAGAGGAAGGAGTCATTGCTCCTCTTTTCCGACTTAGACGGCCTCAAACAGATCAATGACACCTTTGGTCATCACGAAGGCGATAGGGCGTTAATTGAGACCGCAAATATCCTCAAAGAGTCATTTCGGGAGTCGGACATCAAGGCTCGCATCGGCGGAGATGAGTTCGCCGTTTTTGCCACCGGAGCCGGCATCGACTGCTGGAAGTTACTTCTGGCAAAATTGGATGAGGGCCTGAGAGTTCATAACCTTAAAGGGAAATATCCCTTTAGGCTCTCGCTGAGCACAGGAATTGCCTGCTACGATCCCGAATCTCCCTGCAGCATTGATGAACTCCTGACCCGGGCGGATGCGTTGATGTATAAGCAAAAACAGGAAAAGAAAGCAAGGATATCCTCTCCACAAGTCTCAGGATGAAGGAACTGAGCTGGGCCAAAGAGCCGTTGCAGTTGATGTCAGGAGTTCTCCTGCTTTAATCCCGAGACAAGCCTGAATGCCGTTTGAAGAGAGAGGTTCGGCTCCAAGCCTCAGGGATCGCTCCCGAGGCTTTTTTGGAATCCATGGAGAAAGGACCGCGGAGTATAGACTTCTCCCTCTTGCCTACTTAGTACTTCCTATTTGTTATTCTCTGTCTTTTGTTTCCTTATTGACATGAAACCGCTTATTTCTTAAAATAGTTCG
>JBHIBM010000045.1:0-9908 GCA_046759085.1 Candidatus Zixiibacteriota bacterium | reverse complement strand
AGCGACCGAAGAGCTCCTCCGCCTCCTTTTCCTCTCCCCGGAGGAGGTTTGCCTGGCCCAGATTATAGATCAGCTTGACCTGCATCTCTAAGTTCTTCTCGGTTTCCGATTCCTTCAATGCCCTCCGGTAATAGACCGCCGCGGAATCCATCTCTCCCAACCCTTGATAGGCAAGCCCGATATTCCTCAAATCCAGAAGGATGGCGGTTTCATCTTGCAGTTCCCGGTCGAGATTGTAGGCCAGCTTGTAGTGAAGGAGGGATTCCTTGAAATTTCTCTTCTGGTTGAAGAGGTTGCCGAGGTTGGTGAGAAAGGTGGCCTTATGGGAGGCCAATCCCAGACTCTCTGCCAACGCCACCCCCCAGCGGTTGGTATTGAGGCTCCCTTGCGTGTCCCCGGTGTAACGTTCTATAAGGGCGTGGAGATTCAAGACCTCCAGCCGACCCCGTCCATCCTCGAGCTGACGATAACGGTTCCAGGCACGCTTCTGGCATCTTCTGGCATTCTCGTAATCACCTGTATGCCAGTATATGGTGGCCAGGTATTGATAAGTGCGAGCAAGCTCCCGGGAGTCATCACCCCCGGATAGAAGTTCCAGAGCCCTCTGCTGGCAGCCCAAGGCCTGCTGAAAATTTCCCACCTTGGTGAGGGCAAAACCTAAAAGCTGGGAAGATTTCGCCTCCAGCTCCGCTTTTCTGTTCTGAGAGAGGCTCACCGCCGAGGATAGATTCTCCACCGCAAACTTGAAATCGCCGGAATTGATGTTTGTGCGACCCAAGAGGAGATAAGTCTCCGCCAGATTGAGACTGTCGTCAACAGACTGAAAGAGGGCGGCAGCACTATCGGCCAATATCCTTGCGGAGTTGTAATCTCCGGAGAGGTCGGCGAAGTTGGCCTGGTTTCGCAGCGAGATCGCCTGTTGTTGCAACTGCCCCGGCCTTATCTTCCATTTTCTGTATTCGCTCTCGTAGAAGCTCGCCTTCTGGTAATCGCCAGCCTGGTAGCTAATCCTTCTCAAGCTCAGAAGTGATTTCTCCACCAGGCTTTTGTCCTCCGATTGGTAACCCATCTCCAGCAACTTCTCCTGCCACTTTGAAGCGTTCCTAAAATCGCCGCCGCGGAAGTAGGAAAGGACCAAGCCGTTTAAGAGCCTCTGGAGTTTGTCAGGAGGAAGTTGCAGTTGGTACGCCAAGTTGAGAGCCCCGCGGTAGCTCTTAGCGGACAGGAGCCACTCTGCCCGGGAGGCATATCCCTGGGCTTTGGCGAGGAGCTTTCCCAGACTCCTGGAGGCGACGCTTTTTGCCTCTTTCGGATCCAAGCCTCCGAAGCCGATATTCTGAAAGGAGGCCCAGAAATGCGGTTGAGGGTATTTCTCCCGGAGGCGGAGTTGTGCCTCCTCCAAGGAGGAGCTGATATCATACTTCTCCAATGCCTCATAGAAAAGCCTGAAGAACTCCCCGCGCACCTCCGGTTTGACCGCCCAGAGGCTCGTGACGATGGAAGGAATACCGGCATAGCCGAAGCTTGTGGCTAAAGTTAGATTCGCTCTCCCGGGGAGGTGATAATCGAACTCGAAATCATTGTCGCTGATTGAGAGTAAGCTCGCTCCCAGATCCCAGGAATAGATGTCGTGAAGATGAATGGTGTAGGTGGAGTCGCCCTCCCCTGAAAAGCTGAGTTTGGATTTGAGGGGGTAACCGAGATCGAAATCGACTCCGCCGCAGAGGTGCAGCCTTCCGAAATCGCTGAGTTCCCGCCTCAAGTCCGGCGGCGGGGGGAGGGGCGAATCGATGATGACCTCGGGAAGAGTCTCCTTCAAAGTGGCGACCTCTTCATCAGTCCCCGACAGAAGGGGCAATAGATACGTCCCCCTCTGGTTGGCAGAGAGACGCTGGTAACTCTGATAGAAGAAATTCGCAGAGGGGGAGGTTGTGAGATTGGAAAGCTCAAATAGGTAGCCGTCAGAGGAGAGCAGGCTGGAGAAGGGGAGGTAGCTCAAGTGCCGGTCGGGAACGATGGCCAGCTCGCTTTTGTCTCCAATGAATTCCTCAACTGGCTCAATGAGGAGAGAGTAGAGTTGTCGAGCCTGTCTTTGGATTTCAAGCTCGGTCTCCTCGGCAGGTGGTGACCTCAAAAGCTGATAATAGGATTGGACTAGCCTGGAGAATTCCACTTCCCCCACGGGGACGAATTTGAAATAGAGGTCGCTGGAGGTGACAACCCAGATTCCCAGGCCCTCAGATAGAACCGCGTAATTGATGAGCGCCATCTCGTCGGAAAGGACCCGCTGGAGCTTCTCGATAGTTGCCGGCTCCACCAAAATCATGGAGCTTAGCTCCGGGCCTTCATCTCCTATTTTAGCCTTGAGCTTTTCGAATTCGCTCTCCCACTCGGAGAGCTCCCCCTTCAGGGAGGCGAGCTTGTCGGGATCGGCGGAGCCACCCTTAAGCTCCTCTCTTAGGAGTCTACTTCCGGTTCTGTGAATCTGCAGTTGAAGATAGCGGGCATCGCGCAGGTAAATCTTGTGGCGCTCTTTTTTGAGCTCCGCGAAGTCGTATGTTGCCAGAAGATCGATGATGAGTCTGGCTCTCTCTCTCTCTAAAAGGGAGAAAGCTCCCGCACAGTCGCCTCTTGAGATCTCAAATCTGATATAGTCCCGATAGAAACCGCTTTTCCTCTCCCACAGGGAGGGTTGTCCCAGGACTTTTTTCTGCTGTGTCGGGGAGTTTTCTAAAACCTCCAGGCCTCTAAGGAAGTGAGCCTCTACTGAATCTGTAGGGGAGTTCCGTTCCCATTCTACCAGTGCCAGTGCCTGCTCCGATTCCCATACGAGCGAACCCAGATAAAAGCGGGAACCGATCTGTAGCGATTCTGTAAGCTCAAGCTTGGCGGCATCGAATCTGCCCAGGAGCTGATGAATAGCTCCAAGGTTGTAAGAGATCTGCCCCACCGCCGGCCAGTATTTGAGTTCTTTGGCCTGATCCAAAGCCTGAAGGTAGTGTCCCTCTGAGGTCAAGAGTTCCTTCAGGGTGGGGCTTGGGGTATCGACAAAGGATTTGAAATCCGCTTTCGAGTTCGGCCTCGACCCCGCTCTGATTTTGACAAGGGCTTTGAGATAGCTTAGGCCTCCCAAGTTTGCTAAAAGGAGAGGCCGGGGTCTGGAGAGACCTGAGCCCAACTCTTTCAGAGTCTGGTTCAGAATTGTCTCTATCTTTTCTGTCCGATCTTGGAGTGAGGCGGTGGCCGAAGGTGGATTGTCAATTCCCCTCTGGAGAAGAAAGAGTCCCAGGTCAGAGCAGTTGAGGGCGTTTACAACCATTCCGGAAAGGAGCTTCGCTTTTTTTGAAACCTCCCAGGCGTTCGAGAAATAGACTAAAGAGGAATCATACTCCCCGATCAACAGATATTGATAACCGAGATTGTTGAGCACCACCGCTTCGGGTCCACCCTCCTTTTCCTTCCGAACCCGAGCCAATTTCTCTTTTAAGGCTGCAATAGAACCCCAGAAATCCTGAGAGAGATCTTCGGCGGCGCTCTCTATGCTGCTGGAGAGCCACGCCTCCGCCGCCAGAGATAACCCCCGAGGGTAGAGGGAACCACCAAGTTTGATCTCCTCCAAGCGAACGAAAGGGAGGTTGAAGGTGAAAAGGGGAGTCTTCACCTTGAGGGCGTTCTCCTTCTTGAGGTCCTCCCCTTCGGGAACCAAAAAGAAGAGCGAATCGGCGATAGTAGTATGCTCGATGGCCTTTTCGGTCTCCTCTAGCTTTTGATAATTGAAAGCGATCGCCTGATGAAGGAGGGCGAGCTTCTTTATCGGTCCGGAGGTCTGGCGGTATTCTAAGGCTTTCAAAAAGAACTCATTCGAGAGCTCAAATTCGCCCGCCAGATGGTAGACCAGACCTAACTGCTCGTAGATCTCCAATTTCAGCTCCGAATCCTGGAGCCCCTCGGCGGTCTCCAAGACCTTCTGGTAGCTTTTGGCGGAAAGGTCAAACCGATCGGTGTTCCGGGCGGCGCCGGCCAAATTCCTAACCACTGCTCTTCGAGTCTCCCGGTCGGGGAGACGGGGATCAATTCTCAACTTCTCCAGATAGTGATGCAGAGCTAAAGGATGTTGCCCGATCTGAAAGAAGCCCTCGGCGGCGTTTAAGTGCAGGTCGGCCTCCAGGGAGGGCTCCTCAGATTCGTCATTCAGGGTGATCCCCATGGTGGCCAGATCGATGGTGGCCTCGTAAAGGCTCTCCTGTTCATCGGCCTCTCCGCGGGCCTGCAGCTGGCAATAGACCCACCCCAGGGTGAGATAGGCCTCGACGAAGCCGTAGTCGTTGGCCAAGACCTGCTTCAGCTCCCGGCGGGCCGATTTCAAATCTGAGATTTTTCCTTCCTGTTGAAAGTGAAAGGCCAGAGTCAATCCCAGACCGTAGCGGGCGACATCATTGCCGGGCTCGTCTTTCAACCTCTCTCGATAAGTTGTCTCACAACTCTTCAGATCTCCGGTGGCGACACAGCTCCTTATCCATCCCCAGTGAGCCTTGATGTTATTGTAATTCTGGTGAATTATCTTCTCGAAGCTTCTTTGCGCCTCCAGGTAGTTGGAGTTGGAGAAGAGGGTTTCGGCCTCCGATAGGAGGGAGCCCGAGAGTTCTTTTTCCACTTGGTATCTCAGAGAGGCGCTCTCTATCTTCTCGAACTGCTGATATAACTCTGAAAGCAGTCTGGTAGCCTGTGGAACCTGAGAGAGGTTCAGGTGAAGTTTGGCCAGCTCGAATTTTGCGACCTGGAGGGTTTTCTCCTGCTCGGGATAGGAGTTGATCAGGCGCTGGTAAACGTCAACCCCGAGGGAGGGTCTTGCCTGCTTCACGAAAGTCCGTGCCATCTCCAGGAGGGTCAGGGCCGCCAGAGGTTTTCTCTCCCGATAGGAATAGAAGAGCTTATTCAGGGAGGCCAACTTCTTCTCGAAGTCTTGTTGCTCGAAAAGTCTGATGATGGCGGCCCGGGCTGAATCGGCCCACAGGGATCTTTCCTGGTAGCGGTCCACCACTGCGAGGTAGTTCTCGACCTCCCCGAAGGGATCTCCAATCTCCGCCTCCAGGCGGGTTTCGACCCGTCGGAATTCGGCTTCGGCGGCGATGTCGACCTCTTCCGGGAAGAGGCTAACCACCTCTCGGTATCTCCCCACCGCCGCCTCCAGATCTCCGTAGTCCCGCAGCCAATCCCCGCTGGTCTTGAGCGCTGCCGCGCAAACGGTGCGATTGTCCGAATAGGAATTCTCGATCCGGTCAAGTCCGGTCAAGGCCCGCCGGAGGGATTTCCTTCTGTCCAAATGCCAGTAGGATTCGGCCTTTGATCTGGTCAGTTGTATTTCACAAAACCCCGATGAAGTTGTCTCCCCAGGATAGTTTTCGATGGTTCTTCTCCAGACCTCTTCGGCCCTCTTGGAGTAACCCAATCTCTTGTAAAGGTGCCCCAGTCTCAGTCCGGCTTGGGCACAGCTTTTATCCTCCTCGGGAAAGAATCCGGCGACAGACTGGTAGGCGAGAATCGTCAGGTAGGGAGCTTCTTTCCCCAAAAGGTTTCTCTCCGCCCACCGGGCCAGTTGTAGCTGCTCTTGAGCGCTTGAAGCCTTTTGGAAAACACCCGCACTCGGAAGCGCGTAGAGGTCGAAGTTGCCGCCCTTGTTGGAGAGATAGAATAGCTCGCCTCCGGTGTGGGAGCAGGCCGGCATATATTCCCAGTGTTCGCTGAAGGTCAATTGCCCAACAGTTTTGGTTTCCAGATTGATCTTACAAATGTAAGGGGTATCCTCGGTGTTGAGCTCGCCGTCGGCGTTGGTGTCCATTCCGAATTTGGTGAAGACGATCTCTTTGCCGCTGGCAAGAAAGCTGGGAAAGGCATCCACGCCGGGCCCGGTGTCCAGAATCGACACTGACTTATCCGACAGAGACAATAAAGATAGCCGGTTGTTTTTCTCCGGCTCCGAAGAGAGGGATATGAAGCCGACCTCCTCACCGTCCGGAGACCAGCAGGGGTTAACGGCGCCCGCGGTGGTGACAGGCCCGGTCAGTTCTCCCCCCAGGGTCATAAGCCACAGGTTCCACAGCCCGGTCTCGCGGTCGGACAGAAACAGAATGGTCTCCCCGTCGGGGGAGAATTTTGGTTGGTCGTCGTAACCTCTGTAGGTGGTCAGGCGTTCCGGCTTTTTTGAACCCCTCTTTTGGAGATAGATATCGCCGCGGGCGTCGTCCCGTCGGGAGACATAAGCGATGGTTTTGTTGTCCGCCGATAGGGAGGCATGATAGTCGGCGGAGGTGTGATCGGTGACCAAGGAGTCGACTCCGCCGGTGCTCGATTTTAAGAATATGTCTTCGTTGCCGTTGCGGTCGGAGGTGAAGACTAACCACCTCCCGTCGGGACTCACCGCCGGGTCGTAATCATCAGAGGGGTGAGTCGTCACCTGGCGGGGGATGAAGATCTCCCAGTCCTCGGAGGTTTGAGCGCGCACAAGAGAGCAAGAGGTCAAAAGGAAGACTGAAGAGACAAAAAAGATCTTCAGTCTATGCACTTTGGAGGTTTTCACGATTGGCAAGGTCACTTCCGTCTCCAGCTCCCCTCTTCATCCTGGATGAGCTCCCCGGGCTTGGCCGATTCCCGATTGCGCTGGGCGAAGGAGGCTTCCACCTGGGGCAGATCCTCCTCCGTCAAGTCCTGCCGCAGGCTTATATACCACTCCACGAGAACTCTTCTGCTCTGGTTCTCCTCGAAGACTACCCCGTGAACAAGAACCGCCAGGGTGGAGTCTACTCTCAGTTTGGCCGAATCGACCACCTCCAGATAGCCGCGGCTGTTCTCCCCGACTATCCCCTGCCGCTTGAAGTCATCAATGTCGTCCCTGTTGAAAATCCTGGAGGCCTCCGCCCGGAGGTAGCGCAACCTCTCGGGGGAGTAGCTTCTCACGAGAGTTGTTTCCGCTTCACCGAAGATTGACCTCTGGAGGCTGTCGGATTCAGTCGGGGGCACCAGGGAGCTGGTGCTCACCGCTCCAATTGACCAGATCTCCTCCGGCAGCTTCTTGTGTTCCCCCAGAAGCTGTCTCTCCAAAGCGGTCTTCTCCCCGGTTATGGTGACCTCTGGAGGTTTTATGCTGCAAGAAAGAGAGAGAATTATCGAGAGTAGAAGCAGTAAAGAACCGTTGTTGTAGTAATATCTTTTCGACATTTTGCCTCCTTTAATATTCCTCCTCCTTCTCAGCGCCCATTTGAGAGAGAACCACGGAGAGGGGTATGCGATCGTATCGAATCGGCATCGGCAGGCGGATGAGCTGCTTTATGAACGGCACCGGGGCAGAGACGTCGGCGTGAAGGGAGGGGTAGATGTTGCCGTGCCTGACCGAACAGGAAAACCATCGGGGTCGAAACCTTATGGGAATTATGCCGATGACTTTGAACTTCTGATCTAAGAAAGTCTTGGTCATCTCGAAGCCAGGATCGGTTCCTTCCGGATCCAGAAAATCGAAGATGCGACTCAAGACCTCGGCGCTCACCTGGGTGATGTCGAGCTCCGCCTCCAGATCCCCGGCGGGCACAAGGCCCCGACCGCGCAGGTAGACATCTCCGGTAAGGCTTTTCTCCGCAGTTATGATCTTCTCTCCAAGTCCGGTCATCTCCGAGAAGTTGACGCTGGAGAATTGCAGGTAGGCGCGATACTCCAGCTGCTCTAAGTTCAGCTGCCTCCCCCCCAGCTTCAAAGATTTCAAGTCCACGAGCAGGTTGCCGTAGAGGTTGCCGTCATAGAGGTTGCCCACCAGCCGGGGTATGTGCAGGGCGCTGTTGCCAAAAGTGACGTCCATCTCTAAGTTCTGGGCGCTGAAGCGCATGGCGGTGATCTTGTCGATCTTGAAGTTGGAGATGTTTTCGCCTCTCTGGAGGTTGTATGCCCGCAGCCGTTCGTAGTTGAAAGGACTGGAGGCATAAATGGCGCTGACTTCCTTGGTCTCCTGAACTAAGGACATATCTCGAAGGTCGAGCTTTTGGTGAAAGGGGATGTGTCCGTTCATATTTTCGATGGATACCAGAGGTGGCATCTCCAGATTCAGGTATTGAAAATCGGCGCTGCCATAAAGGGTGACTAAAGAATCCCTCATGCTCAAGTTCATCCGGAGGCTCAATCCCCCCCTGGCCTTGGCCTCCGCGAAGAGGGTCATCTCCTCGGCCGAACGGAAATCGAAGCTGCCCGCCAACCTCAACTTCGGGGACCTGCTCAAGTCCGACACCATCCCGTTTAGCGCCAGACCGAATTTGAGGGAGAGACAATCGAACTGAAGGTTCTCTAGGAATAGACTCATCTCGGTCGGGGCCGGCTCATCCCCCCGGGGCAGGTTCGTCACGGCGGCTTTCAGGGAGAGAAAGCAATCGCTGACTGGACTGGTGAGGTAGTTGTAATTCTCAATCCAGTCTATGCGGAAGAGACCTTCGAGCTCGACGCGGTCTCCCTGGAAGGCTACAATGAGCTCTCCTCCCAATCCCCGCAGTTCGGTTTCGAATGCCGGCAGTATCATCCCGAAGTCAGTCAGCTCTAAGATGGTGTTGATGTCAATCTGGGTGCGACTGGAAGCCGGCAGTCGGCCCCGGATTGTGGTTTTTATCTCCGTCTCCCCGGCAAACTGCAGTCCCCCCAGGGAGCGATTCAGCTCTAACGGCAGGAAATCCGACAAACGATTGTGCTTAATCTTCGCCTCCAAGTTGGCTGTCAAGGAATCGCGACCGAAGTTGTAGATGCTTCCAGAGGCAGAAAGATCTAAAAGACCGGCGCTGGTCAGACCCAGATGGACAAGCTCAATACGGGAGAGGTCCTCCTCAAGGGAAAGCTTAGCGTTCCCTGAAAACTTCAGCGGCTCTAAGACGATGCTGTCCCCCTCCAGATGATATTTGAGGGAGTCTGTGGACAGGGTGAAGGCACAAACGATGTCGCCAAAATCTGCTGCAGAGAAATCAAGCTTAAGACCTCCAGAGCCTGAAATCGGAGACTGGGGAAGTTGGTCAAACTGTATCTGCTCAAGGGAGGTAGTACCTGACAAAACCGGGCCCGGGAGTCGTGAGATTGCAGAGAGGAATGCTCTGCCTCCGAAGATCTCGTTTACGGCCGCCTCGAAAGTGGCTTCCTTCACCCTCGGCATTTGCCTCTCTAAGCTGTCAAGTTCAACTCCGAATCGCCCGCCGATCCCACCAACGGCTATGGCCAGGGAGTCATCCAGGGGATAGTTTACCTCTTTCAGCGAGAAACTCCCGTCGAGTTTGACTTCAATGGCAGGGCTCAACAGGACTATTCCGGCTTCAAGCTTGGCTTGAAAGTCCAGACCGTCGATCACCAGACCGGTGATGCTATCCTGGGCGCCGACATTTCTCAAACCGAAGGTTACACCGGCGTTGATTTTTTCTTCGTTACCTTCAGCCCAGATATTCTCCCAGTAGGTTTCCCCTTGGAGGCGAAAGGCGGGGAGGAATTGGTGTACGAAATCAGAGAAGTTGCCCAATTTCAAGCGGTTCGATCTGGAGACAAACCGAAACTGAGGTTGAGCTATAAGAGAAGTCAAAGTGACCTCAGCGTGCAGCAGTCTGTTTTCGTTCAACTCCAAGAAGATCTCATCGAGGCTGAGCGAATCCAGATTCATGTCGTATACGTATTTCAATCCCGCGCTCAGGGACAGGGCCGGAAAAGCTCTCCCGAAGTAGATCTCTGAGTCGCTGAAGCTGAATTGCACCTCTCCGCCTGCCCGGCCAGGGGTGGAGGGCGCCTTTGAACTCGCCTCCAGAGAGAGAGAAACTCGCAAGTTGCCGGAGAGCTTCAATTCTGGAATAGTCGAGACGGAGGTCACTGAGAGATTCTTACCATCTCCGGGCGAGATTTGAAAA
>JBHIBM010000044.1:0-9948 GCA_046759085.1 Candidatus Zixiibacteriota bacterium | reverse complement strand
GTGCCGTGCGTAAGGTTATAGGAGATAGAGCTTACCTCTCGGCCTCGTGCGGGCCGTGCGGGAGGCTCCTGAAGCCATATGGAGATGTTAGTCCGCGGGAGGTGGCGGAGGGATTCAGAAGACAGATGAAAGCCTTGGTCCTCGAAAGAGTCGACATGATATGCATCGAGACTATGACAGATCTGGAGGAGGCCAGGCTTGCAATCGAAGCCTCAAAATCAGTCTCGCTCTTTACACCGGTCTGCGCCACCGTGACGTTCGATCCGACGCCGAACGGTTTTTTCACCAACATGGGTGTCAGCATCGAGCAGGCGGCAAAAGGTCTCGCTGATGCCGGTGCAGACATCATCGGCTCAAATTGCGGTAACGGCATTGAGAATATGATCAAGATTGCTGCGGAGTTCAGAAAGCACACTACTCTCCCTCTGATTATTCAATCGAATGCCGGTCTTCCGGAGATGAAAGAGAACCAGCTGGTCTATTCGGAGACCCCGGAGTTCTTCGCGGAGGGAAGTCGCAAGTTGCTAGAGTGTGGCGTGAACATCATCGGAGGCTGTTGCGGCACCACTCCGGGGCATATCGCCGCAATCAGAAAAGTCGTGGACCGCTTCAACAGAAGACGCTCCGACAACTGAATCTCCCCCTTCAGGTGCGTCTGCTGTATTCTTCTCAGAAATACACTCTCACTCTGGCAAAACCCCCGAGGCCGAATTCGCCAAATTCCGTTTCCTCTTCTCCGAAGGGGACATACCCGACCAGAATTACCTCGGTATTGTCACTGAAGCTGTAGTCAAACCAGGGGAAGAAGATGCCGCTTCTGTCATTCAGATTGATAATAAGATAATTCGACCAGTTCAGTAGCTCCGTCACCGGATACATCTCGCCCGAATATATATAGTCCACTCCGAGATTCTCTCCATCGGCGCTCAGAAGGCGCATCCAATCATCGAAAGTATATTCGCTTTTATCGGCTCTCCCCAATTCATTGCGGTAGTATTCGCCGATCAGGTAGAGTCCGCTCTCAAACGTGTAGTCAGCGCCCACGAGGTATTGGCCGAAATCGTCAGAATCCTCCAATCGGTTGTAAGCTCCCTCCGCCCAGATGCCCAGTCCCAACAGCTCTCCCGAAAAATCGCCGCCAAACAGTCTCCGCCTCTCAGACGACGGTGCGAAGAGGACATAATCAAAACTTTCTTGGGTTTTCTCCACAAAGCAGGCGGAGAGGTCGAATCCGATGAAATGCTCCTTGACTTTCAGTGCCTTTGTGGAGGTCTCCCATTCCTCGCCGATGCCGATGACGGTCGTCAACATTCCCTCTGTTCCAAAAGGCACCTCCAATTTGAAGGCATTGACGCCGACTTTCTCATAAGTCGGGTCCAGCAGATTCTTCTGGTTGAATATATCCGTTGGATTCCAGGAATACCCGGAACCCCACGGCAACTGCTGTTTACCGATTCTTATGTTTGCACGCTCTGAGTAGATTGTCACATAGGCGTTGTCCAGAAAATTCTCATCGGAATATTCGAAGTCGAAATCGGGGCGCAGGGAATCGATCGAAGTCTGTGACTCCCGAGCGTATTGTGACACCACATTCTCAGGAACAAAATCGAAGGAATTGAAACTCTTTGCGCCGTGAAAGAGCCTGCAGATATAGTCTGTGTTGAAACTTACATTTTCACTTATTGCGGCAGAGAGATCTATGCGCAGTTTGTTATAATCCTGCAGGATTAACTTGTCATTCAATTCCTGAGGGAAGAACTGGTTCTCGTAATATCCTGTTAATTCCAACGCCTGGGGATTCGCCCTGGTAACGAAGGCAGTAAAAACCAGCAGTAATAAAAGGAATTGAGGCTTCATTTCACGTTATCCTTGTTGAGAGCATATCAGCGCCGCTTCAAATTGCCGGTTGTGAAAATCTTATCATCAAGGTCTATATCGAATTTGATCTCGGTTGTCTCCATGACGGTTTCGCCACCCTCCTGCAGATCGGTCATCACCAGCTTCATCTGATACCAGTGCCCATCGATCTTCTTGACATCATAGCATTTCAATCGCTTGAGAAGTTCACCGTCTTCATAATAATCAATCTGTATGGTCAGAAATCTCTCTTTATCTCCCCAGTAGATAAGCTTGGAATAGTGAGGACCACTCTCCGTGGGAATGAACGCGAATTTGTAGCAATTCCTGCCCTCAATCTTCTCCTCGCCCAGCAGAGTGTATGTGTAATCTTCCTCGATGCTTCCGCTGGACATATCTTCATAAGAGAAATCGCTGCCCTGGACCTTCTGCCTCTTGGCGTGGCTGGCGAGATGCCGCACCCGGTCTGTCTTTGGGGTGTAGAACCAGATGTCATCGCCGTCGTTGAGCATCAGAATCTTATCCCCCTTGACCCGAGATGGGCCGGTATAGATCATCAACTGTTTATCATTCTGGTCTTTAGTATATGATTTCATCTCTAAGGTGCGCTTCTTGCCGCCGGAGGTGGTGATTATCTGTTTCACACTCGCCTCGCTTGAAGAGACACGCTCAGTTTCGTCGATTCTTTGAATGATCTCTTTTGGAGTCAACTGCTGAGCTTGGGCTGTCAGGACAGCGGTCACCACCATGAAAACGATTTGTCTCAACATATAATTCACTCTCCTTCACCGGTGTCGACCCTATTCTTTTTCTCCGTTAATCCTAACAGCGCCGGCAGGATGATTACGGAGGTCAAAAAGCAGGTTCCCACTCCGATAAACAGTGCAATTCCCAGACTGCCCAGCCCGCGGTAGGTGGCGAATACCAGGGAGCCGAAAGCGAGCATAGTGGTGAGCGATGTCAACATAACGGCCTTTCCGGTGCTGGTGAAGACGGTTCTGATCTTCCCTCGACCCTCTATTCTATAGCGATGGAGAATATGGACGCCGTCGTCGATGCCGATACCCAAGATAAGCGGCAACCCCATCAAATTCACCAGTGTCAACTGCAGGCCCAGAAGATGCATAGTCCCAACCATCCAGACCGCCCCCAAGATGAGAGGCACCATTGCCAGTGTCGCCAAATGTATCTTCTTGAAATCCCAGAGCAGGAGAAGGAAGACCACGATAATTGTCAAAATTGCCGCTATCCTCCCGTCCTTGCCGATGATCTGTATGAGAACGTAGAATACCAGCGGCATCCCGCTAACTCTCCTATCGAGCCTCTGCATCTGATCTGTGAACCTCTCCAGAAAGGCCAGGTTCCAGACCGACTCTTTCGGATAGAGCGTCACCAGGTATTTGCTGCCATCTTTGCTCGCAAACTGATCCAAGATGTTTTGGGGTAAACTGTTTACATCAATATGCTCTAACGAGGCCATTCCCAGTGCAGCCTGCCGAAAATAAGGTTCATACTGATTCTGGAACAGGTTGAGATTTTCAACAGTTTTCACACGGTCGGCACTGAGTTCGTCTATCAACGAAGCGATCATGGTTTCATTGTCTGGATCCTCCAGATCACCGATCAACTCCCTGCATTTCTCATCCACCTTATCCTGTCCGCCGAGATAGGCCAGTTGAGCTAACTCAATAACGTTATCCTCCAGCCGGTATAGTTCGTCAAAAAGCTGCCCAATTTCGTTCTCCGCAAGGGGAGTTAATTTTCGATTGTGTTCTAAGTGCTCACGGATTTCCTGAATATGTGGGGTGCGCCTTTGCTGTTGTTCCAAAGAAGGCACGTACTCAGAAATGCTCGTTACCATACCGATCATCTTTAGGTCCTTCGCAGCCTCAGATATTCTTCGCGCCTCTTCAACCGAGGCGGCGGTAATCATCGCGAAATCGGGGGTGACATCAAACTCCTGCTCCATTTCATGCTGGAGCTTAATCGATGTCAGACCGACAGGTTCCATATTCAAGTAGTTATAGTCGAATGTTATATTCAGCGCAGAATAGAAAAGCAGCGCGGTGACGATTGTTGCCCCAGTAAGGACGAGAACTGCTTTTCGCGAAATCGCCTCCCCAAGATTGCCTAAGAAGCTGAAGCTCGTGGATTTTGCTTTATACCTATCCTGACGAAACTTACCTAACAGTTTATCGCGCAGGGAAAGCATTGCTGGTAGTGCGAAAAGGGTAGCGATCATACAGAATATGACGCCACTGCCGGCAATGATTCCGAACTCGGACATTCCCGCAGTCTTGGAAATTGTCAGTGTCAGAAAGGCACAGGCGGTGGTGAGGCCCCCGGTAATTATTCCCTTGCCCGACCTCAATAGCGAAAAATGAAGGCCCTCTCCCACGGAGTGACCACCGGCCCGGCTTTCGGAGTAAACCGTAATTATGTGAATGGAGAAGTCAATTCCCAACCCGATCAGAATCACCGCGAACATCGAGGTCATGATGTTCAGACTGCCCAAGGTCACGGCGGCAAAGCCTGCGGTCCATATAACGCCCAAAAGCAAGCTGACGCCGGCAAGAAGCGGGGCCACCCACATCCGGAAGGAGACAATAAACAGAGCAATGATCAAAAGGAGAGCAACTATCGAGGTGAGGTACATATCCTCACTGGCGGCGACGGTCTCATCACGGGCAAGCGCCATTGTTCCGGTGGTGCCGGCAAAGATGCTGGGGTATTTTTCAGAGACTTCGGCGATTACGGCATCTATTGAGTCTTCTGCGGCTATGACAATGTCGATATCGTTGATGGTGAAAGTCGGCTGCGCAAGAATAAGAAGCATGTCCCTATCCTGGGAGATCATGTACTCATCGCCGATCAGAAACCAGTCCACCGCCATCTTCGCCACATCGGAATCTAAGGTCTCCCCGTTGACTGCGTATTCCTCCATGGTTTCAAGCCAGTATCTGACACCGTCTAAAAACATCACCGCATTGTTTTCTTTCTCCTTGGTGGAAATACTCTCCTCGTCATACACATACGTCTTCTCGAAGTTGTCATTCAGATGTCCGAGGAAGGGCAGAAGACTGAGGTCTTTGAAAATATCCTTGCTGTTTTTCAGATCTTTAGCTTTCTGGAGCATAAATCCATGTTGGAGGAAAAAATCACGCTCCAGCCTATAATCAACCCGTTGGACATATTCGGTCATGGCCTCGATTTTGGGCGCAAGTTCATCGGCAAACTGTTTGAGTTCGCCTTCACCGCCTCTGGCGGCGATAATGATCAAAGAGGCGGTGCTGTAGTCTTCAATAATCTGATTGAATTCTTGCACCATGGGGTGGTCTTGCGGCATCAGGTTCTTGAAGTGCATCTCTAGCTTCAGATTTGTGGCAAGGCCGGCGGCTATGGCGGTGATCACCAGGGCTACGGCGAACATCAGAAAGGGGCGTCTTTCAGCCGACTTAGCGATTGCTGTAAGGACTTTTTCTCTCACGTTTACTTATCTCTGTTGACGACCGGGTTGCGGTCTAAATAAACAGAAAGGAATACTCTGTCAAGCGTTCTTGCAGTTATCCCCGAAAAGAGACGGAAGCTCGATTGCGGAGATAAGTATTCTGGGAGTGGAGCAGATGTAACCTCTCTGCAGTAGACTGATGAACTGAAAAAAGGGTTGTCAAACTCAGAAACATCTCTTAATTGCTGGCATTCGCACTCTAATAGGCCTTAAAGACAGGATATTAGAGATTGAAAACGAGAACGTGCGAGATGCTTCGGCCTGAGAGTCAATAATGGAGCCTTGAGTGAGAACCTATCTTGACTGCATTCCCTGTTTCCTTGAACAGGTGCTTCGTGTCGCCCGGACAGCGACGGACAATAGCAAGAGAGTTGTGAAACCGAAGTCTATTCCTTAACTTCTGATGCGAAGCATTCAGACATTTTGAAGAGGTTCGGTTAAACCATTCTTAAAGATTGGGAATTACAATGAAGCTGCGAATAATCCTGTTTTTGATTTTGCTCTCGGTTCCGACCTTGGGTCAGGTGAACACCGAGAAAATGCGTATGGGGCTTTCCGAGT
Organism: Candidatus Zixiibacteriota bacterium; assembly: GCA_046759085.1. GTDB lineage: Bacteria > Zixibacteria > MSB-5A5 > DG-27 > DG-27 > DG-27. Next base: position 4,022 of record JBHIBM010000044.1, on the reverse strand, counting down.
CGGGGTTTGCCGGGGATGTGAATCTCACCTATTCCGTCACTTTGGGAAATTCGGAGCTGACCGAGATCGGGCTTGGTCCTAATTTCATTTGGCGCATCGGTAGAAGCCAGCTTTTCATGCTCAACGACCTTGATCGGGTATATTCCAAGGACGGAACCATCATCAACAAGGCATTTTCTCATCTGCGTTACAACTACGATTTCACCGCTCGATATATCTACGAATTCTTTCTTCAGGCCCAATACAACCGCACCCAGGATTTACAACATCGTTATCTCGTCGGCACCGGGATTCGGATCATTCCCTTTCGGCAGGAATCGTTTATGATGGCGATCGGAATCACCGGGATGTACGAGGATGAAGAACTCTCTTCGGGAGAGACCTCTAAGATTGCTCGTGGCAGCAGCTACATTTTCGTGAAGGCCAATCGAGAAGATCTGATTTCATTCATAAATACGATCTACATTCAGCCGACCCTTGACAATTGGGAGGATTTTCGCATCCTAGATGAAGCCGAACTGTCAGTGTGGATCACCAAGAATCTCGCGTTGACGACTGCACTTTCGTATAATTACGATTCCGAGCCCCCGGAGGGTATCAAGCACTACGATTTGGAACTCAAGAACGGTTTGAAGTTCAGCTTTTCCTCGCGGTGATTCTTTCCGTTGTCGGAATCTATGTCCGCAACAACAAAACCGAGCCCATCCTTCTTCAAGGTGGGCTCGGCAATTCATCTCTGGCAACATCAGCAGAGGCAGTCACCCAAGGAGCATCAGATTATCTCAAAAGCAGCATCTTCCGGGTCTCCACATTGTCGCCCGCCTGGTATAGAGCTGCTTCGGAAAAACCTTCTGGAGCGATATGTTTACTGCGGCTGGGCCGATTACGGTGTTCCGATAGATGACCCTTCCCGAGGTATGGGATTTAATCTATATAGTGCATAGTTTCATCTCGCGGAGGCTGAGAGGGAAAGCGAGAGCCAGGCAAAGTGTCTAGAGGTGAAGGAGCAAATGCTCTATCTTCTGCGGCCCGACCACCTCGGCCCTCTTCCGCCCCAGTTGCGAAAAGCGATTGGGGAGCTACGTGAGTAAACTGATAGCAATTGTCAGATCCAAGTGATGGCTCAGTTTTTCAGTGATATAACCCAACTGGCTCTGAGACCATTCGGTAACGGAGAGAAAAGAGCCGCAGTTTCCTGGTCATTCGCTCTAATTCAAAGACGATATGGCATCAGATGAAAGAAACCGTGGCAATCCTTTTTGACATCTCCCCTCTTCTTGAGATCGCTCGGATATCATTCGGATTGCATGAAGACAGAGAGACGGGCTTGGGCTTCGACTTGCGCTGTCTTCTCGGGACGTTCTGCATCAAGAATCGTAACCTTGTTCAAATATAGTGCTTCATTTCCGGCCACACCTTCACAAGAGGAGTCTTTAATCCCCTACATATAAATACAGGTAGATTATTTTCATAAGGCATACAGTACTTACATTTTACCGTGTCTACCTGCTCAACCTTTGTATAGACCTTTTCATGATTCTCCCTATTTCCGCCCAGGCGGACTATTATTTCGCCAGTTGCCCCTCGAGGTCCCCAGAGCCAGTAGTTGTTATGGCCGCAAATGGGCCGTGGGAGATCATATTTGTCCCGGTAATGATCAATAGCGCCAGCCTCGCCGTAATTATTGACCAGGATTGTGGATCCTGCCTTCTCCTCCTCGGAGAGCGTATGATACACTCTGGCCACGGTGGCGACCATATTTTCCCACCCGTGCATATCGGCGAAATGCTGTGGTAATTTGCCCATCTGGTGCTTTTCATCGGAACTCGGTTTTTGACCAAAAGCTGCTGCGTATTTGATGTAGTCTTCAACCGGCAAGACCGGTAAGGCAAAAGGCGCTATTAGAACGCCGGATAGAATCATTATTGAAAGAGTAACCGATTTCATCCATCCCCACCTGCGATTGGCTACAAACTTCTCCCAGGCGACCGCTCCGGCGGCTAAAAGAATCGGATAAACCACCAAAAGATAGTACGGCTTTGATTTCTGCAAGGCAAGGGCGGCAAAGATCGCCAGGTACATCAGGCCGAATAGCCTGTATTTTCTGCCATTCTTGGCGATCAAAAGATGCAGAAGGCCTCCGAACCAGAGAGGGAAGAGAAAGGGATTCACCTCCAGAATCTGTGCCAGGAGAAATCCCGAAAATGTGAAGTCCGCAATCTTGTATTTCTGTGCGTTTGACATAAATTCCAATGTCGGCCAACCGTTGCTTATTTGCCAGACTATGTGCGGAAGGAAGATCACGAATGCTACCAGACCGGCTATCCAAAGACTCTTGCTGACCAGATGCCTCCGGTGGGGTGTCAGCAATAGTGCCACAAACAGGCCAAATCCGAGGAAGAGAACACTGATCTTATTTTGCAGCCCCAGGCCGGCAACTATTCCGAACCATAGCCAGAGCTTTGGATTGCCTGAATTAATAATGCGAACAAGTATATAGAAAGCCAAGGTCCAGAACAGATGATCGAAAGCATTCATAGAAAATATATTATGAGAGCCGAGGTAGTGCCCAACGATTATGATGGAAACTGCCCCCAGTGCCTGAGCAAATCGTTTACCGCCCATTTCCCGGACAATCAGTCCGGTCAGTAAAACCACAACTGCGCCTGCGACAGCAGGGAGTAGACGGATAGCCAACAGCGAATCACCGAGGATGAAGCGATTTATCGCCAGAAGCAAAATCGAAAGCGGGGGATGATCCACATAGCCGAACGCAAGGTGATCGGCACAGGCAAGATAGTAAAACTCATCCCTGAAAATACCGTACCCACCTCTGAGATTTACAAGGAAGTGCAGAAGGAACTTAAGCAGCGCCAGATAAACGAGAATGGAGAAGTCACTGCGCAGGAATCCTTTCGATAAGACCCTTTTCTCTGTCTTCACCTGTATTCCCCGCTCTCTCTGCGCTGCTATTACGATTATGCATGGATACGTTTCGTGGAGTATTTAAGTCTCATACTTCTCGTCTAGTGTATTCTGTGGTTTGATCGCTTCAGTGGGTTCATAGCAAAGAGCTGAGCGTCAAATTCATTACCTTCCAACGGGTCCCATTTGCTTCTGTATAGCACAATCTGATAGGCAAGTCAAGGGTACAGAAGCTTGTCCAGAGGGAGGGTGCCGCCGCATTCTCAGATCGTGGCATTGCGACATATCGTCGCAGGGGGCTTCTTGGATAGGGGACGCTGATACAAGAAGAGGCGAAATAGGTCAGGATCACCCGCTTCCGCACCCTGCCAAGCTCACGTTTTCCCTCAGTCTCAAGAAGGGATTTCGCAACAACTGGGCATAATCTAATCGAATTCATCCGGGAGCTACGAGACGAGTTCATCAACTGATTTTTGTGTGAATTGGCAGCTTGAATCAGTTACGAATGTTAAGTTGAGTAGTCAATCAATTTCATAAAACTCTTCAGAATAAAAAAGGGATAAACATCTTGGTATGTTTCTTGTAGCTTTCATATGCAGTACCAAAAAAACGTATATTTTCAGCTTCTTCCATCTTAGCAGTCATTGTCAGAAAGAAAGTGGCAATCACAGCCAAAGAAACAGTAGCCCAGGAAGGGTGTTTAAAGAATACTCCCCAGGCCAGAAATAATAACGAACTGTACAGAGGATGCCGAACGTAGCGATAAGCCCCCACCGTTACCAACTGGGTGGTCTTTTCTATACCAAACAACAATGGGTCTTTCCGCTCGCTGTCCGGTTTTCCCACCATATGCAATAACTGAACCCCGTGAATAACCCAGTACGTGCAGACGCACAGCAGGAGCCAGGAAATTATCTGATTAGGACTGAATGGTTCATAAAACCAATAATCAACGTTTAAGAGAATTAAGGCCAGAATTGCTTCCCAGGCGAAGAAGCGGTGGAAACCATGGGAGCGGAGATTGCGCAACGAGGACCACGACACCCAGGCGATTCCTGCAGACGCAACTATGAAAGCAATTACCTTGAATTGAAACA
>JBHIBM010000043.1:0-9986 GCA_046759085.1 Candidatus Zixiibacteriota bacterium | reverse complement strand
TGTCTTTTGCCTCTACCTTGATCTTGTCACAGCGATTGAGGTATCTGACAATTCTCTCCTGGTTCTTAGAAAGCTTTCTCCAGGCTGCAACCGGATCTCTTTTGTCCAAGAAGCAGGCTTTGGAGACGAAATCCTCATATTCAGCGAGAGACATATGGGCATCCTGAGCCGAGCCCTGGGTGGGATATTGGGTCAGGCACCAGCGGAGCTTCCCTTCTGCATCCCGCCGGAAGAATATCTTCCTCAAAGGCAGTCTTGCCGTTTGCATCTTGGCTTGATCTTTGGGATCGACATTGCTCAACGATTTTGTGTTTTCAGTGCCCCGGATGTTCAGGATGGCATCCATCTTCTGGACCTCCACTCTGGTCAAGGGAGAGACATATTGTAGCTGCTTGTCGGAGGCGTTCTTTAAGAAGATCTCTGGAAGTTCTGGCAGAGTGATGTTTGTGTATGGATGCGCGCCGCGGCGCAGTGCCTCCCTGTATACCTCATAGAGCAGGGGGGAGGAGATCGGTTCGGCGACGATCGCAAACAGGTCTCCCCTCTTCAGCTCCAGGGAGTATTCGAGTAAGGTTCTACCATATTTTCTTATCCGTTCGTCTTTCATCTTAGACCTCGTTTCTGTTTTGAGTAATCGTGAAACCTCGGCATTTCCTGATTATGTGACGGATCTGAGTTTTCACCTGAACATCCTTTGAAGAATAATCCGTCGGCAGATTGAATTCTAACAAATGAAGGCGCGAAAGTCAAAAACGTTCGGCGGCGAGATTGCCCCTGGAGATAAACGGGAGCTTTGGCCTCTCGGAATTACTTCGTTTGCATCACCCAGACCCCATCCCAGTCCGGGGAGGGAGGGTTCTGCTGGAAGAATTTGCACCGCTCCACGAAAGTCTTGGTGGGGCCGTCATCAGGGGACTTCTGCAAGATCATTTCGAAAGCCGAATGGGCTGGGCCCCATTCCCGACCACGATAGAGATAGATGCCCTCCGAGAACTTAGAGATCAGCTCTCTTTCTTGTGGGGAGGGAACTCCATATCCCAGAAGCTCGTATATCCTCACCGGTTTCATCCTTCCTTTGACCCTCACAAGATCCAGTTCCCTGGTGAAAAATTCCGGAGAGGTCTGACGACGGGTGAACTCGGAGGTGATGATGGAGCTGCCGTATGTTCGATTCAAGCCCTCCAATCGAGAGCCCAGATTAACGGCGTCCCCGATGACGGTGTACGCAAACCTCACCGCCGATCCCATGTTCCCGGCCACCATCATCCCGGTGTTGACTCCGATACCGGTTTTCAGCTCCGGGAAGCCTTTAGATCTGTTCTCCTTCGAGATCTTCTTGGAGACCTCCTGCATCTTCAGGGCCGTGAGACAAGCTTTCTCGGCGTAGTTGATCCCCTCCTTCATCTGAGGCGCCCCGAAGATGGCAACGATCTCGTCGCCGATATACTTATCCAGCGTGCCCTCATGTTCGAAGATGACCGCGGTCATGCGGGTGGTGTAATCGTTGAGGAAGTTGACCAACCTGACCGGGTCGACCCTCTCGGAGAGGGTGGTGAAGCCGACGATGTCGGAGAAAAGCACCGTCAGCTCTCTTTTCGTTCCCCCCAACTTGAGTTTGGAGAGGTCGGTCAGAATGTCGCTCACAACCTGCGGGGCGACGTAGTAACTCAATATACCTCGATACTTCTTTTTCTCCCTCTCCTCGGTCAGGTAGCGGTGGACGATGACGATCAGGAAGGTCAATCCCAAGGTGAGATTCGGCCTCACGACTTCAGTGCAGAGGTTGGTTTTGAAGAACAGATACTGAGAAGAGAGAATGAAAATCAAACCGAAGAAAAGTAAGATCACAAGCGACCTCACCGGCCGCAGTCGGAGAAAGACAACTCCGCCTAAGAGCGACAAAACCAGAGTCAAAATCCAGCCTAACTGTCCCGGCGGAGAGCTGATGAATTCCGCAGTCAGTAGGTTATAGAGGCTGCTGGCGTGAATTTCCACCCCGGGGTAATCGCCGGCAAAGGGCACGACCTTTAGGTCCGCCAGCCCCGGAGCGGAGGAGCCGATAAGTGCCACCTTGTCTCTAAAGAAACCCTTGGGGAGACGTCCCTCCAGGACATCGTAATAGGAGACATAGCGGAAGGTTTTGGGGCCGCCGAGGTAGTTGATTCTCATGCGGCCGTGAGAGTCGACCGGCACCTTCAACTCATCCCCGAGGAAGACGTTGTTTCGATGGAAACGGATCCGATCCTGCACTCCCAGAAGGTCGATCGCAATCCGGGTCGCCAGAGATGGATGAGAGACATCACCCAGGCGGATAAAAAGAGGAGAGCTTCGGGTGATGCCGTCCTCATCCGGGAGGAAATTGACAAAGCCCAGACCAGCGGAGGCCAAGGCCAGGGTGTCGAAGGGGCCCTCCAGGATCTCATATTCGCAAAAGCCCTCCCCACCCCGGATCTGGTGACCAAAAGAGGCAAAGGGGTCCGATTCCATCTTGTAGCGGAAAACTTCTCGGGATTCCATCGAGAAAGCTAAGGCGTTGTATACGTTCCCGGCCTCTCGGGTCGCCCTGACCAGTTCGATATCCTCCGAAGTGTCCTTTACGGGGTCGAAGAACTGAACGTCGAAGCCAATGGCAAGGATGCCCTCCTGGCTCAGATAATCGATGAGCCGCGCATGATACAACCGCGGCCAGGGGAAACGGCCGTATCTGTCTAAGCTCCTCTGGTCGATGTCGATGATGACGATCTCCTCGATCTTGGTGTCCGATTTGAGGAAACGAAGCTTATATCGATACCGCCAGTCGTAAGTCTTCGACTCGAAGGCCTCGAAGATGTCCCCGACGAAAGTTAGGTTCAATACGAATATGACGGCAAAGCCTCCCAGTCCGAGTAAGCCTCCTCGGATGATTTTGCTTTGCAGAAGCTTTTTCATGACAGATCTGGCGGCCCCTCCGGATTCTCACTGACAGCTCTTCTGAATCTCAAAAGATAGTGGCCGGAGGAGGCAAATATCATCACCATCGCCAGATAGAGGAGAGGTGACTTGAGCAACTCCAAATTTATCAGGTAAACCAAAATGGAACCCGCCAGAATCAAGGCCGTCAGCTTACCCCAAGCGTCGGAGACCATCACAAGACCTTTTGTCCGGACAATATAGAGACCCCCTAAGAGGATGGCAACATCCCGCAGGATTATGAGAAGCATTGCCCACACCGGGTAGCCTTTGAGTCCGACGGCAACAATGGCCGCTCCCACAATGCAGACTTTGTCGGAAAGGGGGTCGAGAAGTTTCCCCCATTCGCTGACCTGCCCCAGACGTCTGGCCAGATAGCCGTCGAAGATGTCGGTCAGAATCGCAATGATTGCGAGAATGAAACCCAGGCGGTCACACTCCGGGCGTCTCTGATAAAAAAGATAAAGGATGTAGGGTACGACCGCCATGCGGGAGAGGCTGAGCAGATTCGGGAGGGTCAGGAATCTGTTGGAACGGTCAGGCATGCCTCATCTAACTGGTTTGAAGCGGAGGACGAATTCCGCTCCACCGTCGGGAATATTTTCGGCTTCGATGGATCCGCCGTGATCTCTAACGATCCGATAGGTGATTGCCAGGCCCAAACCCGAACCCTCCTTCTTGGAGGTGAAATAAGGCTTAAACAGGTGAGGTAGTATCTCCTCCGGGATGCCGGGACCGTCATCTCTGATTCTCAGGGTGACCTCCGGGGGCAAGCCCTCTTCCGTCAGGGATATGTAGATATGACCTCTCTCCTCCAGAGCCTGAATGGAGTTTATGATTATGTTAATCAAACCCTTTTTCAGCTCCTCGGGATCGAGGTTGATCTTGGGGACCTCTGTTTTCTCGAAGGATATATCGATTCCCCTCTGCTTGGCTTGGGGTTCTAGCAGTCCAACAACCTCCTCCACTAGAGCAGAGAGCTCCCCGGGATTAAGGTCGAGCCGGTGAGCGCGGGCCAGGCTCAAGAAGCTGTCCACCACCTCGTTTAGTCTCCGAACCTCATTGATTATGGTACTGGTGAAGTTTAGATATTCATCCTGACCCTTCTGGGGTCTAAACTCACTTTTCAATCTCTGGGCGGTGATGGAGATGGCGTTCAGGGGATTTCTGATCTCGTGGGCCACCCCCGCCGCCAAATCCCCCATCTCCCGAAGTCGGTCCAAACGTTGGGTCTCCTGCTCCAGCTTCTTGAGCTCGGTCAAGTCGTGAATTACCGCCACCGCTCCCGCCGTTTCACCTTCCTCCCCCAAGAGCGGGGAGGCCACCACCAGAAGGTCTCTACTGTCACCTCCCAGGGTTCGATACTTGATCTCCCTCCCAAAAATCGGCTGGGATCTCTCGAGCACCTCCCCCAGCTTGATTGCGTCTCCGGGGAAATACTCAGAATAGGGCTTATTGACGATGGCCTCCGAGGAAAGGGAGAAGAGTTGCTCTGCAACTTTGTTCAGGGTGTTTATCCTCCCTTCCCTGTCCAGGGCGACCACTCCGCTCTTCATTCCGTCGAGGATCTTGGAGGTGAGACTTCTTATCTCAGAGTAAGAGGAACGCAAAAGACTATAATTTTGATAGATAAGCACCGCCGCCACAAGGACAAATCCCACCGAAAAGAGTATGATGGCGAAAATCGTAAGCTGTCTTTTGTACCCCAGAGCCATCCGCTCATAAGCCTCCAGAGAGAGCCCCACCCGAAAAAGCCCGTAAAACTCCCCTCCGGAGGCAAAAGGTTTGACCACCTCCAAAACCTCCTCCCCCTCGAAATCGTAAAACCGCGAGCTGGCTGCCTCGAAATGGAGAGCCTCCGCCAGAAATTGGTCGTTCTCTATCTTGAGCACTTTTTGGACACTCGGGGAGGCGAAAACAATACCCTCCGGATTTTGCAGTAGCAAATAGACCAAGCCCTGCTGTTGGCTTAAATTCTGAATCAGATAACCGATGCCCAGCTTCAGTTTCTTCTCTTCATCGCTCACTTTCTCCATCAGGATGATGGTGTTGCCAGAGCTTTCAGTGCGATAGGCCAGGCGGAAGTCGCCATCTTGAAAGCGCCCCGGGAAATGCCCTGAAAGGGGGCTTTCGGTGGCGGTCTCTATTTTTCGGAAGACATATCGAGCTACCTCCTCAGAGGGTATCTCCTCCCAGATGGCGGATTGAAGAACACTCCCCCCGGGGTCACACCACAGAAGTCCGGTGAGGTTGTTGTCCAACAGCAGCTCTTTTAACTCGGTGCGACCGAGCCTCTCCTTTTTAGTTATGTGCGAGAGGGAAAAGGAGAGATTCTCCAACCGCCGGCGGTGAAGAGATTCCAGATACTCGTTCGAGGATATGATCTTCTCGCTGGCGGAGGTCAGAGAGCCTAAAAGAGTGTTTCCCTCCTCGTTTAAGACCTCCAAGGTGGTGGCTTGATTGTAACGGATTCCCAGAATGGTGAGGATTATCAGGAGCGCTCCCCACAACAGAATGACCGCGATGAAGAAGCGAAGCTTGAGAAGCCGCGGGAAATCTCTGATGCCACCGGGGAAAATACTCATAACGGCACAATTGAATCAGCCCTTGAATTTAGCCCGCGGTGAGATTGCAGTCAAGGAGTTTCGGCTGTTTGTTAGTGAGTGGTAAGTAGTTAGTGGTGAGTAGTGAGCCGTAAGTGTACTCTCTGGATCTTTAATAACCTGTTCCCTAATTCCTGTTTCCCGTCCCCTTGTCTGGGCCGGGAGTGGATGCAATAAAAAGGCCTCTGCTTTCACGCAGAGGCCTTTCCCTTCAATTCTCCCCTCCAGCTCAGGAGAGTTTGAACTTCTCTATGCGATCTCTGAGGGTGTTCCGGGAGATTCCCAGTAGCTGGGAAGCCTTAACCTGATTTGAATTGCAGTATCTCAAAGCGGCTGCGACCAACGCCTTTTCAAAGGCAGAGGTCAAACCGTAAAAAATCTGTCCCCAGGATGTCTGGGCCACTTGGTCGAAGATCGGGTCGATGAGCTCACAGGATTTCCTGTAGAGGTTCTCACTGATAACCGCAAGGGGAGCGCCACCCTGCTGCACCTCCGCAGCTCCCACTCCGCCGGGTGGCTTCCGCAGACGGGCGATGCCAGACTTCATAAGCAGACTGTCCTCCATCAGTTGCACGATTCCCTCCGGCTGTATCGGTTTGCTCAGGTAACGACAGGAGGTTTTCTGGAGCACCCGTGAGATTCCCCACAGAGGAGATTTCTCCGAGACGATCACTAACGAGGTGTTGGGATGGTCTAACCTTATGCCCTCTACCAGAGGTTCCCACCGCAATCCAGGGATGTCAATGTCGAGAACGATCAGAAGGGGATTGTTCAGGTCTAAAGCCTCTAAGATCTCGTCCTCCTCGGTGAATATCTTCACCGGAGTTTTGAGGAGATCCAGGCTGCTGTTGATGATTCCTTGGACCTCCGGGTCACGACTCAACACATATACAGTGCCGACACCTAAGGCGGTTGACATTGTGTGCGGTGCCATGTGCTCACCTGTCCTTAAGAGAGATCGAATTTTTGTTATTATCATCGGCAGAATTCCGTGAGTGTTTATTCAAACTTTAGCAAAAAAGCTTACTCTCAGCTTTTTTTGTTAGAGATTACAGAGGTTCCTCCATCTCCGCAAAGCCGGGGACAAACCGGAGAGGTCGAAAACCCCTGACTGTGGAGAAGGACTTCCGCTGGGATGCAAGCCCGGGAGGATAAGCTGCTCCTCGGAACAGTCAGGACCTCAGACAAAACCGCCGCCCCAGAAGTCAGCCGCATGGGGCAGCCAAAAAGCCTCAAGCCCATCCTCCAGGGCCTGAAGTGCTCCCCGATGTCTTCTGGGTGAACATTTGACCGGCGCGAGTCTCACGCAGACCTCCGGCATATGCCATATGGCTTGAATACTGTTCTCGACGGCAAGGAAAACCTGGATTGAGAACCGTGGACTTGTGAGCAAAAAAGGGACAGAGAGGCCCAACCGGAATGCGGATCTTGCGGCTGGGCGAAGGGGAGCTAAGTGCTCACAATCTGCGATTCACTTCTCACCCCTCCCCATCTCACTTAATATCACAATTCCGATTACGATATAGATAATAATCCGTTATATTTGTCTTGTGGAGGAAACTCGGCCGCAACTGAGGCGTTGACTATACTGGGGGTCGCCCGGCTATGACTGTTTGATAATCTCTAAGTTATGAGATTTCAAAAGCTCACATTTCTGACGCTGATCCTGGTTTTGTCCTCTCCGCTTTCGGCGCAGTATTACTTCGGACAGAACAAGATTCAGTATACCCGGTTCGACTGGCAGGTTCTGACTACCGAGCACTTTGAGATCTATTTCTACCCGGAGGAGAAAGAGATCGTGGATATTGCCGCTTATCTGGCGGAGGGAAATTTCCACGAACTGGAGGCCTCCTTCAACCACCACATCTCTAAGAAGATTCCTTTAATTATTTACAGCTCCCCCAGCTATTTCTCGCAGACTAACGTCATCCCGAATCTCCTCCCGGAGAATGTTGCCGGATTCACGGAATTCTTTAAAGGGAGAGTGGTGATCCCTTTCAACGGCTCCTATGACGATTTTGCCCACGTCATCAAACACGAGCTGGTGCATGTCTTCACCCTGGATAAGATCAGCTACGTCACCAAGGCTCACCGGAAATTGCGCCCGGCGGCGATGCCCTTGTGGTTCTCGGAGGGCTTAGCGGAGTATTACTCCGGCAAGTGGGATTCGGAGGCAGATATGATTCTGACGGATATGGCTCTGACCGCCAGGCTGGTGAACCTCGACAACATCCACCGGATTAGCGGCACTTATGCGATGTACAAAGTGGGGCAATCCATCTGCATATTCCTGGCGGAGAGATACGGCCCGGAGAAGATCTCCTTTCTTTTGGACAACTGGTGGAAGGGAGACAGCTTCGCCCAGATCGTGGAGATCACGTATGGGAAATCGCTGAAGCAACTGGTGGAGGCATGGGAGTACGCCCAGAAGAAGAGGTATTTCCCCCTGCTTGGAGGCACCGACCTGCCGGGCAAGAACTCCTCCCAGTTGACCTTCGACGGCTTCAACGTCAAGCCGGTCTCCTTCGAGAGGAGCACCTCCCTTGGTTCCAAGGAGTGGGTAGTCTTCAAGGCCAACAAGCTCGGTTATTCCGGAATCTATCTTATGCCCGCCGGGGGAGAAAAGCAAAAGCTGGAGCGGGTGATCAGGGGAGAGAGCTCGGCGGCCTTTGAATCTTTGCACCTGCTTTCGAGCGGGATCGACGTCTCCACCGAGGGCATCTTAGTCTTCGCCTCCAAGGTAAGGGAGAAAGATATATTCTATTTCTTCGACCTCAACCGTAATCAGATGGTCCAGAAGGTCAGCTTCGACTCCCTGGTAAGCCTCTCTTCCCCCTCCTGGTCGCCGGAGGGGAACAGGATTGTTTTCTCCGGCACCGGCAAAAGAGGCCGGCGGGATCTTTTTATCTATGATCTGAAAAGCGAAGGGCTGTCCCGCCTCACGAACGACTTCTACCTCGATGCCGACCCCACCTTCTCCCCCCTCAGAGGAGAGATCGTCTTCGTCTCCGACCGCGGCGATTGGGGAGCAAAGGGGCATGCCAACCTCTTTTCATATTCCTTGGAGACCGGAGAGATCAGAGCCTTGACGGTTGGACCGGAGAAGTGTTCCTCGCCCCGTTTTTCCCCCTCAGGAGAATTCCTGGTTTACGCTTCCGATCGTCAGGGGGTAAACGATATCTACCTCATGGATTTCAGAGATCCCGCCGCAATCCGAGGGGTGAAACTGACCTCGGTGGCGACCGGGGCCTTCGATCCCTGCTTCTCCCTGTCGGAGTCTCAGGTCGTCTTTTCCAGCTTCAGTGGCGGGAGATTTCAGATATACAAGAGAGCCATTGAACTCGACTCTTTAGAGTTCTTGCCCCACAGTCCGGTTGAGCCTTATGCTGATTGGCAACCTCCGGTTTTGTCTGGAGAGAAACGGAAAGGGACAGTGAAGTATGAGAATCGCTTCTCTCTGGATCTGGCACAGTCGATAATCGGTTACGACGCCGCCTTCGGCCCAGTCGGGGGGTTGCAGGTGGCACTCACCGATATGCTCGGCGACCATCAATACTATTTTCTCCTGTCCAACACCGCCGACACTAAGAAGAATTTCTTCTCCAGTTTCAATCTGGCGGTCACCTACCTGAACAAGGGGAGGCGCCTCAACTGGGGAGTGGGAGCCTACCATTTCTTCGACGAGTTTTACAACGACCTTCAGGGGATCTATGCCCACCGCCAATACGGAGGCGTGGGGCTTCTGTCCTTCCCCCTCTCCAGATACGAACGTCTCGACAACAGTCTCTATCTGCGGCGCATGGAGAAGGAGTTCTACTTTCTGGAGGAAACGCTGGGGGGGATGGTGGCCACCGATTATCTCTCCTTCGTGAAAGATAACAGCCTCTGGGACCCGACCGGGCCCATAGATGGGATGAGACTCAACCTCACCGTCGGCTACGGCTACGACCTAAGCAAGGGGCGACCCTATAACCGTCTTCTGCTGGTGGACTTCAGGAAGTATTTTCGTTTGTCAAAATACAGCTGTCTGGCGAACCGGATGATGTACATCACCTCCGGAGGCATTGACCCCCAGAGATTCTATCTGGGCGGAAGCTGGACTTTCAGAGGTTACAAACGGCGCTCCTTCTACGGGAGGAATCTGGTCTTGATCAACAACGAGCTGCGCTACCCCCTCATTAACAACCTCCTGATCGGTTTCCCCGTCGGCAACATCGGATTTCAGGCCATCCGGGGCACTCTCTTTTTCGATTGCGGCAATGCCTGGGACGAGACCTTCGAACAGCTATACGGTTCCTTCGGCTTCGGAGCCAGAGTCAACATCGGAGCCTTCACGGTGCTGCGCTTCGATTTCGCTAAGACCACAAACTTCCGCTCGGTCTCCTCCGGGCTGAACTTCGAGTTCTTCTTCGGCTGGAACTACTGATGAAGATC
>JBHIBM010000042.1:0-10196 GCA_046759085.1 Candidatus Zixiibacteriota bacterium | reverse complement strand
GGGGGAAGCGAAGCTGATAAGGGTAATTCCGTCCAGCAGACCTCCGACGGCGGGTATATCATCGCAGGAAGGACCATGTCTTTTGGCGCAGGTGGTTATGATGCCTACCTCGTGAAGACCGACTCTTCCGGCAACGCCGAGTGGAGCCGCACCTACGGGGGGAGCGCTTACGATTACGGTCTTTCCGTCCAGCAGGTCTCCGACGGTTATATCATTGCAGGTCATACCCAGTCTTTCGGCGCGGGTAGTTCTGACGTCTACCTTGTGAAGACCGATTCTTCCGGAAACACCCTCTGGTCCCGCACGTATGGGGGCAGCAGCGGTGATTGGGGCAATTCCGTCGAGCAAACCTCCGACGGCGGGTATATCATTGCAGGCGGGACCCAGTCTTTTGGCGCAGGTCTTCATGATTTCTACCTGGTGAAGACCGACTCTTCCGGCGACACCCTCTGGACCCACACCTACGGGGGTGGTTCTTATGAGGAGGCTCATTCGGTCCAGCAGACCGCCGATGGTGGGTATATCATCGCGGGTTATACCGACTCTTTCGGCGCGGGTAGTCAAGATTGCTATGTTCTGGAGACCGATTCTGCTGGCGGCACCCTCTGGACTCGGACTTACGGGGGCAGCGCTTATGACTGGGGTAATTCCGTCCAGCAGACCTCCGACGGCGGCTACATCATTGCAGGTGACACCCAGTCTTTCGGCGCAGGCAATGGCGATGTCTACCTGATAAAAACCGTGGGCAGGGTGGCGATTGTGTGCGATAATCCCAGTCCCTGGTTCTGTCGGGCCGAGAGCTTCTTCTTCAAGCTTACTGTCAGCAACTTAACCGGAGATGACGTCTCTGGCACACTGACCTTCAGCGGCTATTCCGGTTATGACTGCGACCCCGCCAACGTTCTGATCAGCATTCCCAGGGCTAGGACCTATCCTCCCGGAGTAACTGAGCAGTACTATCGGTTCAAAGCGCCAAACGCGGTGGGACCAGGTCAGTATAGTGCTTCAGTGGGCGGAACACTTGGCGATGTTGACCTCTTCTGCTGCATGAACACCGACATCGTGCAGTGCGGCCCATGGAAGTCAGGCGGCAACAGCGAGTGGGAGCTGGTAGAGGCTAGTGCCTCGGAGTTTGAGAGCTCTCTCCCTGCTTCCACATCATTGTCCCAGTGCTACCCCAATCCCTTCAATGCCAGCACTGTGATCGAGTATCAGCTGCCGGAGGCCAGCGACGTGAAGGTGGAGGTTTACAACCTCATCGGCGAGAAGGTGGCTACATTAGTAGACAGCAAACAGCAGGCAGGATATGGGTCAGTTGTCTGGGATGCTTTTGAGGTGTCTTCTGGCGTCTACTTCTACAAGCTCACCGCTGGCGATTTCACCGAGACCAAGAGGATGTTGCTCGTCAAGTAGAACCAAAAGATCAGTTGCGACCATACCAGTGAGGCGGGGAACACTTCCCCGCCTCTTCTTTATGGAGAAACACCAAATCAGCACCAGAATTGACTCACGAAGTCAATCTGCTATATTGGTTGCTGGGAGTCTTTGCTGAAGTGAAAGCAGTGTTGGCCCAGAAACCGGGGAGCCGAGGGGATTCGCTATACAGCGTCCGTCAATGGCGATGATTGTCATACACTACTCCGAAATCGGTCTCAAGGGAAGGAACCGGAGTTTCTTCGAGAGGAAACTGGTGGACAACATAGGGGTCGCTCTCAAGGGGCTGCAACACGAGTCTATCGAGCGGGGACATAAGAGGGTCGTAATCTCTTCAGAGGCCGAGAAGGACAAACAGGAGTTCAGGAAGAGATTGAAGCTCATCCCGGGAATTTCATACTTCTTCTTCGCCTTCACCTCAGAGTTGGACATAGAGGAGATGAAAAAGCACCTCCTGAAGCTCTCGGAATCATATCAGCCGTGCAAATTCGCAATCGACACCAGGCGCTCCAACAAGCGCTTCCCTCACACCTCGGTTGAGGTCAACAGAATCCTGGGTGAGGTGTTGAACCAGAGAGGCTGGCCGGTGGATCTGACCAATCCGGAGATTACCTTCAGCGTTGAACTCACTGAGAAAGAGGTCTACCTCTACGCGGAAAGGATTCAGGGACCGGGAGGTTTACCGGTGGGATCGGCGGGTCGGCTTGTGGCTCTCCTTTCCGGGGGTATCGACAGCCCGGTTGCGGCCCACAGAATGCTCAGAAGGGGCAGCCCGATAATCTACCTCCACTTCTACAATTTCACCCAGGTGACAAACATAACCAAGGACAAGGTCAGAAGGATTGTCGAAATTCTGCAGAGGTATCAACCGCAGGCGAAGCTCTATATGGTTCCCTTCGAGGAGATTCAGAGGGCGATCATTGCCGTCATTCCCAGCAAATATCGGATGATCGTCTATCGCCGGGTGATGTTCGAAATCGCCAATCTGGTTGCTGGACGAGTTGGGGCCTCTGGCCTGGTGACCGGGGACTCCCTGGGTCAGGTCGCCTCTCAGACTCTTGAGAATCTGACTGTCATCTACCAGAAAGCGGAATATCCTGTCTTTGCCCCCCTCATCGGTTACGACAAACAAGAGATAGTTGATATGGCAAAACAGATCGGCACTTATGAAACCTCAATTCTGCCGTACAGCGATTGCTGTTCTCTCTTCATCGACAAACACCCCGAGACCAAAGCCGATCTCGAAAGCACAGAACAGATCGAGAGCGGATTGAGAATAGAGGAGCAAATCAAAGTGGCCTTAGAATCCGCGGAAATAATTTCCGTTTGAGCGGTGTTGAGTCGCTGTCGTCAAAAATTACTGATTGGGGATTCGGACCCAGAGGTAATTGTCCGATTATGTAAAAACCCGTCTCTCAGCAGGAACGGTTGATTCCCAATCGCTTATGGCTCTTAAAGTTCAATAAAAAACCTTGCTTTTTGAGGGGAAAGACTTATTTTTTCTGCAAAATGAAGTCCCGGGAAAAGATGAAAGAAAGCTTGCTTGAAGGCCTCGGGGAAGGAGTGAGATTTAATGTTCCCCTGGCACCTTACACGAGCTTCAGGATCGGCGGGCCCGCGGACTTCTTCTTCGAGGTTCTAAGCCCCGGGGAGTTGATTAAGGCGGTCTCAGTCAGTCGCTCTCTGGGGATAGAATACTTCATCCTGGGAGGTGGCTCAAACCTGCTGGTGTCAGACGCCGGCTTCCGAGGCCTGGTGATCAAGAATGGATGTGCGGCACTCCTGACCAACGGAGACAACCCCGGAGTTCAGTCCGGCTTCTCGTTGAATCAGTTGGTGGACAAAACCGCCGAGCTGGGACTTTCGGGACTGGAATTCCTGGCCGGGATACCTGGTACTGTCGGAGGCGCAGTCTACGGCAACGCCGGGGCCTTCGGGAAATCCATAGGCGATCTCTTGGAAAGGGCCGTGGTTTTCAACCCCGACAGAGGATTGGAAACTGTCGACCGTGACTATTTCGAGTTCGGTTATCGTTCCAGCAAGCTCAAGAGAAACGGAGAAATTCTGATTTCCACCTCTTTTCGTCTGGAGAAGAAAACAGCTGAGGAAGTGAAAAGGAATAGCGAGGAAATCCGTACGCTTCGAAGGGAAAAACATCCTCAGAACCAGGGCTCTATAGGTTGCTTTTTCAAAAACATCAAAGAGAAAGGCAAGACCATACCTGTCGGGAGCCTTTTAGAGGAGGTGGGCGCTAAAAAGATGGCGGTGGGGAATGCCGCCGTCTTTGACCGGCACGCCAACATCATCGTGAACCGCGGCGGAGCCAAGGCCTCCGAGGTCAGGGAATTAGCAGGGATGCTCAGAGACATAGTCAGAGAGAAATTCGGATACGTTTTGGAGCCCGAGGTAGTATTCCTTGGGGAAGAACCAGACGCCACTTAACTGGTATAAGTAGTTGTCCATTATAGTCCATTGAGATGCTGTCGAACTATCTGAGTAGGAGGAGGTATTATCGGAGATAGCTAGAAATTTATAAGATCTGATTGGGAAAAGTCCGTTCGGATCCGCAAGGATCCGAGGCCTTTCGACAATGACTCTTCTGAGGCAAAAAACCTCCTCCGTCAAGATTGTGCCGATCTTGTGGCTATTGACGGTTTTTCTTTTCCAGCTCAGTGGCAGCGCCAGCGCTCAGGAGCCGGACACCTCCTTTCAGAACCTGAAGGCCTCGCTGAATACCGGGAATATCAGATATCTGCCCCTCAGCGAAACCCAGAAAACCTACGGTCTCTCCCTTATCCATCGCCGTGTTCCCTACCTCAAGCTCAAGTTGAGCCTCTCAAGAGAGGTTAAGACAGATTACGAAACCGGCTGGGTGACCTTGACCGAGAAGACTGGTCCCTACAGTCTGTATGACGACAGCTATCTCTCCCTCGACCGATATGTGTCTCTTCACAATAGCTACGAACTCGACAAAGCCTGGCGGCAGGATTTGAGATCAGGGCTGACGAAGGAAGAGGAACAGAAGGCAGAAGGTCTGATCAAATATGAAATCCCGATAAAATTTCCCAAGGCGGTGAGGAGCATCATTGGAGAGGGAGGGCCGGGGTTGCGAGTGGGCGGTTACCGCAGAATCTCGTTTTCCGGCAGGTCGGAGTGGGACAGTGGTGTTCAATCCACCGCCATGGTGCGCCAGAGTAAGTTTCCGCAGCTGCACATGGAGCAAACCTCCAAGTTCACCATCACCGGCACGGTGGGGAGCAAGGTCACCGTCAAGGTCGATCAGGACAGCCAGAGAGACACCGAGCTGGCAAACCGCATCGAGATCCGCTACAAGGGCGAGGAGGACGAAATCGTCCAGAGCGTGGAGATGGGGAATACTAATCTCTCCCTGCCCAACACCCAGTTCGTCGGTTACTCCGAAAGCGTCCAGGGGCTTTTCGGAATCAAGGCCACCGCCAAGGTGGGCAACTTAGACATCACCGCCATCACCAGCCAGGAGAAGGGCTCCACGGAGAAAACCACCTTCACCGCCGGCGCCCAAACCGAGACCCGGCCGGTGCGGGATTACGAGTATCTAAAAAGGACTTACTTCTACTTGGGTCGCACAAGGAGTGATTTGCCCGAGGGCGACCCCATGCTTTTCACCAGAAACGATAGCTTAATACTCTGGGATCTTTACGTCAACGACTACCAGGTCAAACAGACAGACCTCTTGGGGATAGCCAGCGTCAATCCCGACTCCACCCCCAATATCTCCGAGGCAGAGAGAACTCGGGTGGAGTTCGACTATAACCGTTTCCGCCGCCTGGAATCCCTCGACTACGAGGTCGCCATCGACAGCACCAACCAGCAGCTTTACGTGATCCTGAACCGCTCCCTCTCCTCGGGAGACATACTGGGGGCCTACCTCAAGAAGGTGCGAAAAGTCGGAAGTGTGGTCGATACCATCATCGCCGGGAACCTCGACTACAAACCGGATACCACCCTGCTTCAGGATACCACTCTGGTTCTAAGATTGATCAAGCCTGAAAACCCTGACCCCGACTTCCAGACCTGGGACTACGAGTGGAGAAACCTCTATTCGTTGGGGGGCACCAAAATCAGCCGGGAGGGCTTTGACCTAAAGATATACAAGGGGACCGCGGGACAGGAGAACGTCGAGAGCGATCCCGAGGAGCAGAATGGAGTCCCCTACATTCAGATCTTGGGACTCGATTTGAAGGACCAGGCCGGGAATCCCAACCCCGACGGAATCGTGGACTACCAGTGGGTCGATTTCTACCACGGGGTGGTGATCTTTCCCCACTATACCCCGTTCAACTCTGGTTACAGTTTCACCGGCCAGCCAGGGGACACTCTGGAGGTAAAAGTTCCCCAGATCTACGAAAGCAGAGAGGGCTCCGGTGAGGCGCAGCAAAACAGCAGCTATTATCTCAACATCAAGACCAGCTCCCGGGAGACGCGATACTCCCTGGGTCATACCAACATCATCGAGGGCTCCGAGGTGGTGAAGCTCAACGGCCGTAGATTGGTTCGCGGCAAGGACTACAATATCTCTTACGATTTCGGGCAGATCACCTTCCTCACCGAGGAGGCCACCGATCCCAACGCCAACATCTCCGTCGATTTCGAGTATTCCCCGTTTTTCATGCCGGAGAAGAAGAGCCTCTTCGGGATTCGAACGGTGTACAACTTCAAGGAGAACAGCTGGATCGGGGCGACCGCGCTCTATAAGAAGGAGACCGCCGGAGAGCATCGCCCCCGGGTGGGACGAGAGCCCAGCCGCAACCTCGTCTGGGATACCGACCTCTCCTTAAAATTCGAGCCGAGCTTTTTGACCAGGATGGTGGATGCGCTACCTCTGGTGGAGACTGAAGCTCCCTCCAGCGTGGACATCTCCGCAGAGTTCGCTCAAAGCCGTCCCAAGCCCAACCTTCGAAATGAGGCCTACATCGACGATTTCGAGGGGAGCCGGGATTGGAATGACCTCTCCATCCGGCGGGGAGCCTGGACTATCTCTTCACCCCCGCCGGATAAGGACAGCAGCTCCAGGGCTCCGCTGTGGTGGTACAACCCTTACGACCAGATACGGATCACCGACATCTGGCCGGAGAAGGAGGTGCGGGAGGCCGACAACCGCACCAACGTCCTGATCGTGAAGTATTTTCCCCAGGATTCGACCTCCTGGACGGGGCTTATACGCTCCCTCTTCGTGGGAGCTCAGGACCAGACCCTAAGTCGTTTCTTAGAGATCTGGCTGAAGCCGGATAGTCCCTCCCAGAGGTTGGTTCTCAACGTCGATTTGGGCAGAATCAGCGAGGACCTCAATGCTAACGGTATCTTGGACACCGAAGATCAACTCCGCAACGGTCAGCGCGACGGGATTCTCGATGACGATGAGGATACTGGACTGGACGGACTCTTCAGCACCAGCGAGCCGGGATATGACCCCAACACCAATCCTGACCCCAGCGGGGACGATTGGAACTACGACGACAAAGGAGACTACTCCAGCATCAACGGCACCGAGAATAACCGCGAGGACCCCGACCGCGGTCGCCGACCCGACACCGAAGACATCAACAACAACGGGGGACTGGACACCGAGGACAGCTACTTCCACTTCTCTATAGACCTCTCCGACCCAGAGTTTCTGGCGGACGAGACCTCCACCGGCTGGCGGCTTTACCGCATCCCCATACAGGATTCTCTCCTCTACGACAAGGTCGGGAACCCCAACTGGGCTTACATCGAGTTTGCCAGGTTGTGGCTCTCCGCTGCGGAGGACTTAACCGGGATCTCAATTGCGACGATCGAACTGGTGGGGAACAAGTGGCAGGAAATCGGGATTTCCCCCGCGGATTCACTCTCGCCGCCCCTGGGGATGCGCTTCGGGGTCACCTCCAAGAATACCCACGAGAACGCCGACTACATCCCCCCGCCGGGGATAGAGGGGGAGCTCGACCGCTCCACCAGGGTCAGGGAGAAGGAGGAGGCCTTGGTTCTGCAGTTCGAGAACCTTTATCCCGGCCACACCGCCAAGGCCTATCGCTTCATGTATTCCGCTGAGGATTACACCAACTACGGGAAGATGACCATGTTCGTGGCCGGTTTGGGTGATTTGGCCCCCGAGGAGGTGAGCTTCTTCTTCCGCATGGGTCAGGACACCTTGAACTACTATGAAGCCCGCACCCCGCTCTATGTCTCTTCAGATCCCTCTCAACCCTGGGATGAGCGCAACTTCATGGAGATCGATTTCGCGGAGATTACCGCCCTCAAAAACTACATGTTGATGAACCTCCCCGACACCGTCCCCCTCTCTCAGGCTGACACTCTCGACCTGGAGACCGGCTACAGAGTGCACGGGGATCCCTCCCTATCGAAGATACAATGGTTCATCGTCGGGGTGACGGTAGCGGACAGCACCATAAGACCCTTAACCGGAGAGGTGTGGCTCAACGAACTGCGGGTGACCGATGTCAGAGACAACCCCGACTGGGCCGGAAGAATGTCGGTCTCCGCAAATCTCGCGGACCTGGGAACCATCTCTGCAAGCTACCAGCGGATGGGAGCCGACTTCCACGGGCTTCTGAGCAAGAAGGGAAGCGGCTCCATTGCCACCTCCAAGCAACTGCGGGCCAGCCTCAATCTTCACAAGTTCCTGCCCCCAAGTTGGGGAGTGAGCCTACCGGTGTCGGGCTCGTGGTCCAACACCCTGCAGTTGCCGCGGCTCAAGCCCGGGTCGGATATCGTCCTGCCGGAACAGCTGCGCCACTCGGAGAGGACCGAGAACACAACCTACACCTTCAACATCTCCGAGAGCGTTAACAGAAAGGGCGCCCGCTGGTTGACGGACTTGACTCTGAACCGCATCAGCACCAGCTACTCCTGGTCGCAATCGAAGAG
This sequence comes from Candidatus Zixiibacteriota bacterium, assembly GCA_046759085.1. GTDB lineage: Bacteria > Zixibacteria > MSB-5A5 > DG-27 > DG-27 > DG-27. The sequence continues at coordinate 1,856 of JBHIBM010000042.1, read as the reverse complement.
CCGGAATCCGACCATACCCTCTTCCAAGCTGCTCAGATACACCTTTACCGGCAACTACGACCTCTCCCCTCGCAAGGAGAAGTCGCTCTCGATTTTCGGCTGGACCAAATCGATCTTCCTGTTGAAGAAATTGTCAGATCAAAAACTGTCGTATTTCCCCTCCAGCTTGAAATTCGGTGGGACCGTCAACTCCACCAAGAACCGTTCCTTGAGCAGAGCCGGCACCGAGACGTACAGTTACAATCGGGATCTTACCCTAAACTTAAGCAGTACTTACTCCCCGGTGAAGTCCATCCGCACCACCTACACCGCCAAGAGCCAGAGAGACATCCGTCCCGGTCCCGACTTCCAGCTCTCCTGGGCCCCCCAAAAGCTGAAACTGGGGCGGGAGTTCGACTTCACCCAGTCGGCGGATCTGTCCTATCAGCCGAAACTGATCACCCTCTTCGACACCCGCTTCACCTATTCGGCCAGCTACCACGAGAATTCCGATCTGAGGCAATATCCCGACAGCACCCGCTCCATCGACAACAGCACCACCAGAAGCGTAGATGTCTCCTTCAACTGGCAGAATATTCTCAGGGGAGCTCGCCCCACCAGCAGAGGCCAAAAGGCTGAAGAGGAAGAACCCCAGAAGAAATACCTTATTGGGAGCCCGGCATGGATCTGGGAGAGGTTGAAATATATCGCCAAAAACGTCGACCCCATAAGGGGTACCTTCAGCCGCCAGAAAAGCTTCGCCTATTCCGGACTGATGGAGCGACCCGGCTTGGCGTATCAGTTGGGCTTCGAGGAGGATCCGGGAGTTCCCCGGAAGCTGGTGGAACAAAGGGGGCAGAGAGATTCTCGCTCCTTCACCGACAGTTACAGCCTCCGCTCCGGTTTCTCGCCTTTCAGCTCCATGGATGTGGATGTCAGCTACTCCCGCCGCGACAATACCACCAGAGCGACCACGGAGCCGACCCGGACCGTCAGCACCACCTTCCCGGATCTGAACATAAGTCTGACCGGGATGGAGAAAATCGGCTTTCTCCAGAAAATCGCCTCCAGCTCCTCCATCTCGAGTGGATACTCGAAGAAGGAGGATGAGACCTCCAATCCCGACACCGAACAACTGAACAAAAAGGATGTCTCCACCCGCTTTTCTCCCTTGTTCTCGTGGTCCTTGAACTGGAAGAACGGAGTTAGGACCTCGCTCAGGATGGAGAAGAGCAAGAGCAAAAGCGAGGATTTGCGCCCCGGTTCTTCCGGGGTGACGACCTTAAGCTCCAACAATTCGGTCAACTTCGGTCTCTCGTACAGTTTCAAATCTCCCAAGGGGATAAAGCTGCCTCTCTTCGGCAGAATCAGATTTCAGAGCACTCTGACCTTGAACATGGATGCTTCCCGTTCTCACAGCGTCTCCAAGACCGCTCGCCCGGGCCAGCCCTTCAACACCGAGAGCGACCGGATCGAGTTCTCTCTGCGGCCCCAGGCGAGCTACAGTTTCTCCAACTCCGTCACCGGAGGGATGAGCATGCGCTGGACCGACACCAACGACAAGAAAAAGGGCACCAAACACCACGTCCGGGAGCTGGGAATCTGGATGGAGCTGAGATTCTGATCGGAGGTCACTTAGCTCAGACTGAAAGCCACAATCGAGCCGAGAAGCGGCAGGTAAGCTCCAGGTGAGAAGTTATCGGTCCAGCCCGTGATGACATCTGGTCAATGGACTATGTGTGGTAACTGAGTGGGGTTTGAAACAAGGGCTTCGATCTAAGCTGCTTACACTTCTGTCAAGAGCTGATAGAAGACTCTAATCGGTGGGCGCAAGGGCAGAGATTCTGATCTCGGTTCGAGGCAGCTCTTCGTCCACT
>JBHIBM010000041.1:0-10378 GCA_046759085.1 Candidatus Zixiibacteriota bacterium | reverse complement strand
GAAAGATTAGCATTTCAGTGGTAGTGGCAGCGATGTTGCTCTTCGCCAGCGGCTACGCTCTGGCAGAGATGCCGGCGACCGCTGGTTATGAGCGTAATACCAGCTATCACGCCAGCACTACCCCATTCACCGGTAATACCACTCTGCAGGGTCTGAGTGTCATGATAGTCCTGGCCGACTACGACGACTCGGAGTTCGAGGTTAGAGACTCTCTGCTTGCCTCCGGGATTGCCGATGTCGTTGACCATTACGATGCCCGCACCGGCACCCCGACTTTGGCGGAACTGCAGCCGTACGACTGCGTCATATGCTGGTCTAACTATACCTTCCAAGATCCGGTTGCGATAGGCAATGTCCTTGCCGATTACGTCGAGGCTAAGGGCGGAGGTGTGGTAGTGTGCGAATTCGCGTTCTACGATGGCTGGGCGATGCAGGGTCGTTTCATGGCCGAATATTCCCCCTTCACGCAGGGCAATACCGGCTACGTTTTAAACAACCTTGGCGTGTATGATCCCACCCACCCAATCATGGACAATGTCACCGACTGCTCGGAGTACTTCGACTACGACGTTGGCCATCAAGGGAATGTGGCCTCTGGTGGCGGTCAATGCCGACGCCCCAAACGCGGCCGGCATTAATGCCCACTTCGGACAGGCTCGCCAGTGGACCGGGGATATGATGAGGATTCTGCTCAACACCGTGGAGTATGTCACCGGCGGCGGGGCGGCGGTGTCGATGCGGTGTGAGGCCCTCACCCCGGTCTTCTGCCAGGGCAAGCACTTCTATTTCACCCTCACTGTCAGAAACAACACCGAGGGCAACTGTTCCGGCACTCTGACCTTCACGGGCTATGCTGGCTACGACTGCGACCCGGCCAACGCTCTGGTGGCGATTCCGAGGGCGAAGATCTATGCCCCGGGTGAGACCGTGGAGTATTACTCCTTCAAGGTTCCGAACACGGCCGGTCCTGGTCCGTACAGTGCTTCGATTGGCGGCACTCTGTGTGATGTTGAGCTGTTCTGCTGCATGAACGTGGACATTATCCCGTGCGTGCCGTGGCGGATTGGCGACAACACCACCTGGGAGCTGGTAGAGGCTGAGCGTCCGGAGGTTGGTCTGCCTACGGTTACCTCTTTAGTTCAGAACTATCCTAACCCGTTCAATGCGACCACCAACATCAGCTTCAGCCTGGCTGAGGCCAGCAATGTCAACCTGAACGTTTATGACATCACTGGTCGTCTGGTGGTTACCTTAGTTGACGGGCAGATGGATGCTGGTCAGCACGTGGTGGTCTGGGATGCCTCCAACGTCTCCAGTGGAGTCTATTTCTACAAGCTGAGCACTGCTGACTACTCTGCTACCAAGTCCATGAACCTGCTGAAGTAATACCCTTCAGAGGTTGACCAAGAAGCCCCTGGGTGAATGCCCGGGGGCTTTTTTTATTGCTCGTAGGTCAGTTTCGGAATGTTAGGTACCCTTCTCTATGTTTGGGGAATCTTGCAGGTTACAGCAGCACCGGAACCGTGCGTGGAAAGTTAAGGCCTTCCGCTACGGTATCATCTTGCTGGGGCAGGAGTTGAACTCCCGCCCTTTCTTGTTTGGAGGAATTCGGCGGGACAAATCCCCGCCGCTACGGGTAGAGGAATAGTCTTGGAAGGCGTCGGCGGGATGAATTCCCGCCGCTACGGAGAGGGAAGTTGTCCTGCTGGGGTGGGAGTCGAACTCCCACCCCAAGAAGAAAATGCCCGACACGAGTGCCGGGCATTTCGGGGTGACTTATTCCGAGAAGGTTGTTTGTCTTAATTACCGGTAATCTCTGGTTTGCTACTCAGCCTTCTCTTCTTTGTCTGTTTTACCTTTCTCTTTCGCTGCTTTGAGTTTTTCGATCAGGTCGGGGATGGCTTCGAAGATGGCGTCGAACCTCTTGGGCTCCTTGGTGGTCAAGATAGAGACCTGATCTCCCTTGATTATCAAGAAGGCGACCGGTTCGAGCTTAACACCACCTCCGCCCCCGCCCCCGACACCAGATCCGGCTTTGTCCTTTGCCTCGCCGGTGCCACCGCCGGCACCGAATCCCAGACATAGCTTGCAGATGGGGATTACGGTCTGATCCGCCACCGTGACAGGCTCACCGATTATGCTCTTGGTGGTGGCGACGGTTTTCAAGGATTCCAAGGTAGTTTGGATTAACTCCTCAGCTGGATTTGGCATAAACACCTCATCTCTTTTTTAGGTTTCTTGTGAGTCTTAGGGTTTGAATTTTCGGTATTGCCCACAGCAATAGAAGCATGATCCAGATCAGCCTATAAAGCCGGCATTGGATTTCCAAGTTCATGGAACTTCGGAAAGTCTCTTCTTCGAAGTCCGGAGAGAGTTCGAATCTGAGATTGGCGGGCAGGAAGCTTCTGGGGAGGGTGCTGTAGAGGCCGTAAAGCATTCCGGTGGCGGCGGGGTCTTCGTTGCCGTAAAGTATCTCCACATTGGCCTGCTTGAGGTTCAATGAACCGAGGATCCGGACCAGGGCTAAAAGGGATTCCTGAAGGAGTTTCGCTAATGTCTCTCTGTGAGTGAATAAGACTGCCGCGGGGACTTTCTTTTTCCTGCGGGCCTTGGGCTTTTTCCTCTTCACCGCAATCACTTTTTTCCCCTTGAACGGGATTTTCAAGAATCCGATTCGGGCAGTCCCGGTTTTCTGCAGGGAGTCATAGTCGTATTTCAGAAAGACCCAGGCCACGCTGAGCACTCTCTGTCCGGGCAGTACAACCATCTCAAATGTAAATGGAGAGAAAAGGAGAAGTCCTGCGGAAACTACGAAGAGGAAGAATATGTAGAAGGACAGCTCCACGGGGTACATATTACGAAAGAGGAGAGTCGTGGTCAAGTCTGTTGAGATGGACAAGCATCTTCAATAGGATTCAAGGTAGAACTCTCTCGGCAGGTCGTCATCTCTTCGCGGTTGTGCAATTGAGGAGGGACATCAGCCCTTTCGATTTTTCCCTTGACTATAAAATCTTGTATCAATATTATAATTTCCAACCTTTGAGTTAGGTCACCATGCGAATCAAGTTTGCCACCAAGCGTCTGGAAGATGGTTTCTTTGCCGCAATTGAGCCGATAAGCCGCACCCTGGTCTCCTGGGAAGTACATCCCCACGTGGTCACCGTCATCGGTTTTCTGGGAAACATACTTGCGGGGATCTTGATATGGAGAGGGCAGCTCTTCTGGGGCGGAGTCACCATCCTCCTGGCGGGAGCCTGCGACGTGATTGACGGCAAATTAGCGCGCGAGACCGGGAAGATGTCCCGCTACGGAGCTCTGTTCGATTCCACCACCGATCGCTATTCCGAGGTCGCCATCCATTTGGGGATTGTTGGCTATTTCCACAATCAGATCGGTTTTGTCAGTCTCCTGGTGATTCTGGCCCTGGCGGGGTCGATTTCGACCAGCTACGTTCGGGCCCGGGCGGAGGGATTAGGTATCTCCTGCAGCGTGGGGATACTGCAGCGTCAGTCGCGAATAGTCCTTCTCGCTGTGGGGGCTATTTTGGGAAGCATACATCACGTTTTCATCATCATTGCTCTGGCCATTATTGCTCTGTTTTCCAATATCACCGTGGTTCAGAGGGTGATTCACTCTCGGAGGCAACTCAAATCTCAACTTGGTGAGCCTCAAAGGTAGTTTCAAATCAGTTAGAAAGAGTTAGCTTGCTACATAAGGAGTAGTTATGGGAAAAGTCAGAGTGGCTATAATTGGGGTCGGAAACTGTGCCTCCTCTTTAGTTCAGGGGGTTTGCTACTACCGGAGGGCCAAGGAGTCCGATTTCATACCGGGGCTTATGCACGTCAATTTGGGCGGTTATCACATCAGGGATGTGGAGTTCTCGGCGGCCTTCGATATCGACAGAAACAAAGTCGGTAAAGACCTTGCCAAGGCCATCTTCATCTATCCCAATAACACTTACAAATTCTGCGAGGTGCCCAATCTGGGGGTCAAGGTTCATCGCGGCATGACCCATGACGGTCTGGGTCAATACCTTTCCAAGGTCATAACCAAAGCTCCGGGGCCCACTGACGACATCGTCAAGATCTTGAAGGACACCGGGACCGACGTGGTGGTGAACTTCCTGCCGGTGGGGAGCGAGGAGGCCACCAAATGGTATGTGGAGCAGGTTCTTGAGGCTGGCTGTGGTTTCGTCAATTGCATTCCGGTCTTCATCGCCAAGGAGAAATACTGGCAGAAGAGATTCGAGGAGAAGGGGCTGCCGGTCATCGGGGATGACGTGAAATCCCAGGTGGGGGCGACCATTGTGCACCGGGTGCTGGCACGTCTGTTCCGGGATAGGGGCGTTAAGTTGGAGAAGACCAGTCAGCTGAATGTCGGCGGCAACATGGATTTTTACAACATGCTCGAGAGGGCGCGGCTGGAGTCAAAGAAGATCTCCAAGACCAGCGCGGTCACCTCGCAGTTGGACTTCGATATCGGCGAGGAAAATATCCACATCGGTCCTTCGGATTACGTCGCCTGGCTCACCGACAGAAAATGGGCCTACATCCGACTGGAGGGGAGAACCTTCGGGGATGTGCCCCTCAATATCGAGCTCAAGCTGGAGGTCTGGGACTCCCCGAACTCCGCGGGGGTGGTGATCGACGCCGTCCGGTGCTGCAAGTTGGCGTTGGATAATAAGATCTCCGGAGCCTTGATTCCCCCTTCGTCCTATTTCAAGAAATCTCCGCCGGTGCAGTTCACCGACGAGGTCGCCAGGGAAGAGACGGAGGAGTTCATCCGCAAATACGGGAAAAAGGTCTCTCCACAAAAGAGAGTCAAACCGAGACCGGCCTCAAAAACCAGAAAGAAATCAAAGGCGCGCAAAAAATAGTGGGGTCGGATTCATCTCGATAAATCTCCAGGGGGAAGGATGGTAAAATCATCGGATTACAGTCTGGATTTCCCTCCCTGACTGAGTCGTGAGGGTCAGCTCCAGGTTTAGGTTGATGGTAAGAGTTGATGGCGACGGAAAAGGCTAAAGGTTTGCTCATCACCTTTGAGGGGATCGACTTCTGCGGTAAGACCACCCAGGTCTTGCTGTTGCAGGAACATCTAATTGCCAAAGGGCACCAGGTCGTCGTGGTGCGGGAGCCGGGGGGGACGGAGATATCCGAAAAGATAAGGGAGATTCTGTTAGACAAAGAGAATCTACACATGGAGCCGACCTCAGAGATGCTCTTGTATCAGGCCAGCCGGGCGCAACTGACCGGTGAGGTTATTCTTCCGGCATTAAAGGAGGGCAAAACAGTCCTCTGCGACCGCTACTACGATTCCACCACCGCCTATCAGGGTTACGGACGAGGCCTCGATTTGGAACTTGTTGAAAAGGTCAATCAACTGGCGACCTCCTCTTTTCTGCCCGAGGCAGACACGCCTCGGGCGGGGAGGCCAGATTTGACTTTCATCCTGGACATCTCTCCCGAGGAGGCCCTCGCCAGAGTCGAGAGCTCAAAGCTCGTAAAAGACCGGATGGAGGACCAGCGGATTTCGTTCTACAAGAAGGTCAGAGATGGGTACTTGACAATGGCAAAATCTGAGCCAGACCGTTTTCGGGTGATTCCTGGGCGTAGGAGCGTCAAGGACATAGCCAGCTTGATTGCGAAAGAAGTCGATAAGCTGGTAGATAAGCCAGCAGACAGCAAACAGTAGACAGGAGACAGGAGACAGGGAACAGGAAACAGGAAACAGGGCGTTTGTCTCTGTCAGATGCTTTGCTCAGATCGACGATGATCCGCCTTTCTTCACTGCGCATTGATTGAACTCCCAGCGGTCGGCGACATTTTTTGATTGACAATTATCACATACGGGGTTAAATTCTGGGCAAGCTCATAACTTATGGGTAGCAATATGATTAACCAACGGGTGCTGGTGTTGAACCAGAATTATGAACCGCTTTCGGTATGTACCGTCAAGAGGGCAATTATCTTGAACTTCCTTGGCAAGGCGGACATCGTCGAAAGCTGCGACGGCAAGAAAATCCGCTCCCCTTCCACTGTTTTTCCGCTGCCCTCGGTGGTGAGGCTGGGATTTTACGTCCGAGTTCCCGGCAAAAGGATTATGCTGTCGCGAAAAAACGTTCTCAAGCGCGACGGACATCGCTGCCAGTATTGCGGGACGATCAACGGGCCCCTAACAGTAGATCACGTCCTTCCCAAAATCTATGGCGGCAACGACAGCTGGGAGAATCTGGTATGTGCCTGCACCAAGTGCAACAGCATCAAGGGGGATAAGACCCCGGAGCAGGCGGGATTGAAGCTTTTGAGGAAACCTCGAAAGCCCAACCACATCACCTTCATTCAGCAATTTATTGGCATCTCCGACCAACGATGGCGGAGGTATCTGTTCTTAGACTAGATTGGGAGCTGGTTCGCTGGGAAGTTTGATCGAAAAATCAGAAAAGTTTGAAAAGCAGGCCGACAGCTCCCACTGTCGGCTCTCTTTTATTCGATGTGTGCTAAGAGGAAGGAATGGCTGAGAAAAAGGAGGTAATCCTGTCAGGGATGCAGCCCACCGGTAAGCTTCATCTTGGGAACTACGAAGGGGCACTCAAAAACTGGGTGCGTCTGCAGAGCGAATACGACTGTTTCTACTGCATTGTCGATTGGCATTCGCTCACCTCTGACTATGAGGACACCTCCGACCTGCAAGAGCGAATCAAGGAGATGACCATCGACTATCTGGCCGCGGGACTGGATCCTGAGAAATGCACCATCTTCGTGCAGTCGGATGTGAAAGAACATGCCGAATTGCATCTGCTCTTCTCGATGATCATTCCCACTCCCTGGCTGGAGAGAGTTCCCTCTTATAAAGAGAAGAAAGAGGAGCTGGGATTGGAGAGTTACGGTTTTTTAGGTTATCCTCTTCTCCAGGCCGCTGACATCTTGATTTACAAGGCGAACTACGTTCCCGTTGGTAAAGATCAGGCACCACACGTCGAGTTGACCCGGGAAGTGGCTCGCAGGTTCAACAACCTTTACGCTGAGGTTTTCCCGGAGCCACAGGAGTTGCTCACCACTTTTCCGGTTGTCCCCGGAGTTGACGGTCGCAAGATGAGCAAATCCTATAACAACGATATCTGTCTGGCGGACTCGCCGGAGCTGACCGCGAGCAAACTGAAAAAGATGTTCACCGACCCGCAGAAATTGCGCAAGGGCGACCCCGGACGTCCGGACATCTGCCCGGTTTATGACCTGGTGCAAATCTACAATCCTGATTATGAGGAGGTTTACAGGCGCTGTAAGACCGGAGAGTTAGGTTGCGTTGAGGATAAGGCTAATCTGGCTACGTTGATGAATGAGGCTTTGGCGCCAGTTCGGGAGAAAAGGAAGGAGTTGGAAGCTAAACCGGACTATATTGAAGAGGTCTTAAAAAGTGGCGCGGCCCGCGCCCGCAAGAGGGCAGCGGAGACCATGAGAGAAGTCAAAGAGGCGATGCACTTGAGGTGACGAAATCCGCTTGCGAACTCAGAAGGAAGATGATAAGTGGCAAAAGCAAAAGTCTTCATTGTGAAATACAAGCACCAAGCAGATTACAAGGTCTTTTTTGCTGACTACGAAAGTCAACAGAAGAACCATCAGCTGATCGCCGGTGGCAAGTTGGTGCAATATGGGCATCAAGCCGATGTAAAGGTCTTCGTTGTCGACTACAAGCATCAGGCCGACATTTGGATTACGCGTAAGAACTTCCCGAAGACTTGACTAATACCTGTTTCGAGGTTCGCTTCTGCGGAAATTAGCATGAAGTAGGAGACATAGATAGCCAGCTCTAAGTGAGTCGGAGAAGGTAAAGAATGAAACCGGAAGTGAAAAATTGGTTTGAAAAAGCCAAGTATGATCTGAAGGTGGCGGAGTATAATCTAAAGGGTGAGATGCTTGACGTTGCCGCATTCTATTCTCAGCAGGCCGCAGAGAAGGCCCTGAAGGCTTTACATATAGCGAGATTTGGTGCTTTGTGGAGGGTGCACGATTTGGTTGAATTAGCCAGAAAACTGAACGCTCCGCCTGAAGTGGTCGAATTGTGTGCCCAAATAAACCCAGCATATACGGCCACCCGTTACCCGGACGTGGGGGATATCTACGAAAGAGAAGAGGTTGAAGCAATCCTATACGCCAGTAAGAAGGTTGTGAAATGGATAGAGGGAGAACTAAGCTCGTAGAGCGGATAAGAGAATTCAAGTCCAGAATCGGGAAGAAATACAATATCGACAGGTTGATTGTGTTTGGCTCGGTGGCCCGTGGTTTTTATGAGAGGGACAGCGATGTTGACCTAATAATCGTAGGGGATGAATTCAAAGGTAAGAGCGTCTTGAAAAGAGCGGTTCCTTTCTATCTGGAGTGGGACTTGGGATGTCCGGTTGACATTTTGTGCTATACCCCGGAAGAGTTTGAGAGGAAAAAGAGGCAGGTATCGATTGTCCAGGAGGCATTAAAAGAAGGGGTCGAGGTATAGCACTGAGAGCATTGATCTTCTTGCTAATCTCATACCTCTTCAAGCATAAGAACGACTATGATGAAAACTCGAAAAAGCTGGCGTGAAAAGCTGGAAAGAGAGCAAGAGCCCAAGCTAGTGGATACGACCAAGGGGAAGATGCTCGTCCCCAAACCGCTCGACGTCGATGCCCTGATTCGCAAGGTCAGAAAAGGGAAGCTTGTCACCGTGACACAACTCCGGGAGCGATTGGCCAAAGATTTCGGTGCCGACTACACCTGTCCTTTGACCACCGGCATCTTCGTGTGGATTGCGGCTGAAACCGCAGAGGAGGATTTAAGAGGTGGCAGGAAGCGGATCACTCCGTACTGGCGCGTAATCAAGCGTGACGGGAGCTTGAACGAGAAATTCCCCGGCGGAGCCCGGAGGCACGCAGATTACCTTAAGGCTGAAGGACATCTGATTCATACCCTCGGACGTAAGAGATCTATCCGAGTCAAGGACTTCGAGGGAGATCTGCAGAAACTGTAGCGATTTGACCAATGTCAACTGACCACGAAGAGACTGATGTGAGGGACCTGAACTCACAGGCCGGCTTTTCGGCAAGCGAGGTGAGAATCCCTCAGTTCCAGGGACCTCTGGATCTGCTTTTATACCTCATTCGCAAAGACGAGGTTGACGTTTACGACATACCAATTGCCCATATCACCAAGCAGTATTTAGAACATCTAGAATTGATGCGGGAGCTGAACCTGGAGGTGGCGGGAGAGTTCATTTATATGGCCTCGGTCTTGATCCGGATCAAAGCCCGGATGCTTCTGCCACAGCCCGAAATCGAAGAGGAAGAGGTCACCGACCCCAGAGGCGAACTGGTGGCGGCTTTGATTGAATACAGGAAGTTCAAGCAGGTGGCCTCACAATTAGCAGAAAGAGAGAGAGAGTCCTCGCTTTTGCATCCGCGTGGAGATTTCACCCCTGAGAGAGGTGGCGTTGACAGCGACCATTCAGAGCCTCAGGTTCTGTCGGAACTTTTGGAGGCTTACAGAGAGGCCCTCTGGAGAAAGATCCCCTTCAGCGACCATCGCGTGGATCTGCTCAACCTCACCGTCGAGGACAGAATCGATCATATTCTTAACCTACTGAGAGAAAAGACAAGTATCCCCCTGGAGGCTTCAATAGAAGATGCCTACGAGCCGGTGGTGATGATTCTGACCTTCATCGCCATTTTGGAATTGGCACGCCTGAGAAAAATCACTATCTTTCAGAAGGGTTACTTAGACAATATCTGGATTTCCAGGGTCGAGCAGGAGTTGACTGCAGAGCGGTTTGAGTTCGCAGAATAGAATCTGTTTAGGGAGACAGGGAGACTCCGCCCGGGGAGGTGGCAAAACTGGAAGAGTTTGCAAACATAGTTGAAGCTTTGATCTTCGCCTCAGAGTGCCCTCTGAGAGAGGATAAACTTATCGATGCTCATCGAGCCTGGGCCTCGGAAAATGGTGACGACAACAGAAGCCCTCAGGAGGCAGTTGCCGGCGCAATCTTGGAGTTGAATCACCGCTACTCCGAATGTGAAAGCTCATTTCGCATTCGCAAGGTTGGCGGTGGCTATCAGATGCATACCCTCTCGGAGTTCCACCGTTGGGTTTCTGAATTCCTGTTGGAGAGGCGGCCGACGAAGCTCTCCCCGGCGGCCTTGGAGACCCTTTCAATCATCGCTTACCGTCAGCCGGCGGTCAAATCCGAAATCGATAACATCAGGGGGGTCGATTCAGAGGGGCCTCTGCATTCACTCTTAGAGCGAGGCTTAATTAAGACCTCCGGCAGGAAGGAGGCTCCCGGGAGACCATACATATTTCGCACCACCCCTGATTTTCTGCTTCATTTCGGTCTGAACGACCTCTCCGAA